>DASUQZ010000292.1:0-2040 GCA_036280335.1 Solirubrobacterales bacterium | reverse complement strand
ATGCGCACGGGGTCCCCTCCGTTGCCAGAGGGGGTTTCGTGGGATGCCAGTGCCGAGCCCGACGGCGGGCTCACGCGCTACTTCCCGGCCCGGTGCTTGGCGGCGCGGCGCTGGAAACGCTCAACGCGGCCACCGGTGTCGACCAGCTTCTGCTTGCCCGTGTAGAAGGGGTGGCACTCGGAGCAGAGCTCTACGTGCAGATCCTCCTGCGTCGACCGCGTGTAGAACTGGTTGCCGCACGAGCAGTGCACGTTGGCAAGCGTGTAATTGGGGTGGATTCCTGCCTTCATCTCGACTAAGTCTAGAGAACCGCGCAAGCGGTGCCGATAGGTCCCTGTGCGGAACCTCCTTTCAGCCCTGCTCTGCGCCGGCGTTGCCCTCGTCGTCCTCCATGACTGGGCTGGGATCGGCGGCGCCGGGCTCGACACCGCGATCAACGGCGTCGCCTACGACACGGTCGTCGTCTGCGCCGGTTTCGCCTGCCTGATCCGGGCCCGGCGGGGCGGCCCGGAGCGGGGCGCCTGGATCGCGATCGCGGCCTCGATCTTCGCCTGGGGAGCGGGTGAGATCTGGTGGACGCTCTACATCGAAGGCAACGCCGACGCGCCCTACCCCTCCCCCGCCGACATCGGCTACCTCGCCTTCTACCCGCTGGCGATCCTCGGCCTCTACCTCCTGGTCCGGGCCCGGGCGCGCGAGCTCGACCGCCGCCTCTGGATGGACGGGGTGATCGCCGCGCTCGGCACCGGCGCCGTCGGCGCCGCCCTGCTCTTCGAATTCGTCGCCGATCGCACCGAAGGGTCGGCGATCGAAGTCGCCACCACCCTCGCCTATCCGTTCGGCGACGTCCTCCTCGTCTCCCTGATCGTCGGCATCATCGCCCTCACCCGCTGGCGGCCCGGTCGGACCTGGACGCTGCTGCTCGGCGGCCTGGCGGTGATGGCGGTCGCCGACGTCGCCTTCACCCTGCAGAACTACGACGCCACCCTGCCCGGCGGCGACTGGGTGGAACCGATCTACCTCTTCTCCGCCGTCCTGCTCGGGGCCGAGGCCTGGCAGCCGGACGCCGAGCCGATCCGTCCCGACGCCTGCTTCGACGGCTGGCGCGAAATGGTCGTGCCCGGGATCGTCGCCGCGGCGATGATCGTCCTCGGCATCCTCCAGTACCTGCACAGCTCCAGCGCCCTGACCACGATCCTCTGGTCGATGACGATGCTGGCGGTGATCGGGCGGCTCGCGCTCAGCCTGCGCGAGAACCAGCGGTTGCTGGAGCAGGTCCGGACCGACCCCCTGACCGGGCTCGGCAGCCAGGCGCGCTGGCAGATGGACCTCGAGCGCCTGGAAGGCGGGCCTGACTCGGCGCTGACGGTGGTCCTGCTCGACCTCAACGGCTTCAAGCGTTACAACGACACCTTCGGCCATCCCGCCGGGGACAAGATGCTGGGGATGCTGGGACAGCGGCTGAAGGCGGCGGTGAAGTCCGAGGCGACCGCCTACCGGCTCGGCGGCGACGAGTTCCTCGTCCTCGTCGAAGGCGGGATCGTCGGCCTCGGCCTGGAGGCGCGCGACGCCATCGCCGTCCGCGCCGCCGAAGCGCTGACCTCGCGCGGCAGGGGCTTCGACCTCAGCGCCTCCTGGGGAATCGCCTCGGTGCCGGAGGAGGCCGATTCGCCCGCCGAGGCGATGCAGCTGGCGGACGTGCGGATGTACGCGCAGAAGGAGTCGCGGCGGCTAGCCGGGACCTTCAGCACCCTCGAGCGCGAAGCTGTCGAGCAGGGCCATTAGTACCTCGGTCACCTCGGCCCGGCTCTGGGGCCGATCGTCGCGGGCGAGCAGCATCGCCGCCTCGTCGAGCGCGCCCATCAGCAGGTGCGCCAGCGGCTTCACCGGCAGGGCGCGGATCTCCCCCGCCTCGATCGCCGCGGCGAGGCTGGCTTCGATCAGGCCGAGCCCGTTGGCGGCGCCGATCTCCCGCCAGCGCTCCCAGCCGAGCACGGCGGGGGCGTCGTGGAGGGCGATCTGGCGCAGCTCGGGCTCGGC
>DASUQZ010000291.1:0-6554 GCA_036280335.1 Solirubrobacterales bacterium | reverse complement strand
CGTTGTTCTGGTACCAGTCGATGAAGACCTTGCCGCTGCGGTCGGTCTTTTTGCCCATTTTGGCGAGGATGTTGTCGGGGTCCTGCTTGGCGATCAACTGGGCGAGGGCTTGGGCGAAGGGCCGCGTCTCCTCGTAGGTGGTCTTGGTGTTGAGGGGGACGTAGAGCTGCATCCCCTTCGAGCCCGAGGTCTTGATGAAGCACTCGAGGTCGACCTGGGCGAGCAGGTCGCGCAGGCGCAGGCCGACGCGGGAGCAGTCGACGACGTCTGCGGGGGGGCCCGGGTCGAGGTCGAAGACGAGCGCCGTTGGCCGTTTCGGCGCCCGGCTCAGCGAGAGCGAGGGGTGCAGCTCGATCGCCGCCAGCTGCGCCATCCAGATCAGGGTCGGCAGGCTGTCGCAGACGCAGAACTCGATCACGCCGGCGCGCGGCCCCGCCTCGACTTTCGCCGTCTTCACCCATTTCGGCCGGTGCTTCGGGCAGCGCTTCTCGAAGAAGGCGGCGTCGAGGTCCTCGACCCCTTCCGGGAAGCGCCGCAGCGTCACCGCGCGGCCGCTCAGGTGGGGGACGATCGCGGACGCCACCTTGGCGTAGTAGTCGACCATCTCGCCCTTGCTGAACCCCGCCTGCGGGTACAGCACCTTGTCGAGGTTGGTGAGCCGCAGCTCCTTGCCCTCGACCTCGACCTGGCGGGTCTCGCCCACGGCCTACGACCTATTTGGAGGCTTTGGCTTTGGCCTTCGGGCGGGAAGAGCTTTTCGATTTCGTCGCTTTGCTCTTCTTGGCGGCTTTGGCTTTCGATTTCGGCTTCGCCGCCGGCTTCTTCCCGCCCTTCTCTTTGACCGCGGCGATGCTTTCCTCCAGCGCCGCCATCAGGTCGGGAGCCTTGGTCTCCTTCGGCGCCTCGGCTTCCGGCGCGACGATCTCCTTGCCTTCCGCCTTCCGTTCGATCAGCGAGAGCAGCTGCTCGCGGTACTCGTCCCGATACTGGTTCGGTTCGAATTCCGTGCTCAGCGAGTCGATCAGCTGTTCGGCCATCTGCTGCTCTTTCTTGGCGACTTTCTGCTTCTTGTCAGGGAAGGCGTCGTCGAGTTCGGAGGGCGGCACGACCTCGTCGTGGAAGCGCATCGTCGTCAGCGTCAGCACGCCGTCGGAGGCGCGGATCGCCGAGAGGTGCTCTTTGTTGCGGAAGACGAAGCGGGCGATCGCCGCCTTGCCCGAGCTCTCCATCGCGTTGGCGAGCAGCGAGTAGGCCTTCTCGGCGCCGTCGGCGGGGCCGAGGTAGTAGGGGCTGTCGAAGTACATCGGGTCGATTTCCTCGATGTCGACGAAGTCCTGGACGTCGATCGCGCGGGTCTTCTCCGGCGCCAGCGCCGCCATCTCGTCTTTGCTCAGCGGCACGTACTGGCCGGGCGACAGCTCGTAGGCCTTGACGATGTTCTCGTAGGGGACCTCTTCGTCGGTCCCTTCGGCGACGCGGCGGTGTTTGATCCGGGCGCTGTCGGATTCGCGGATCTCCCGCAGGGCGATGTTGCGCCGGGCGACGGCGCTGTACATGCGCACGGGCACGTTCAACAGCCCGAAGCTAATGGTGCCACTCCAAATTGCTCTAGCCATCCGCCGAAATCTCCTACCCGGATTCTTCCAGTCAAACGCCCTCGTTCAACAGAGTCGGCCACAGCGGGAGGCATCTTGCGCCCCGTGACGCCGAGTCCGCGTCGGTGCGCCTATACGACGATCTTTCGCGGACTCGCGATGGTGGATCATGCGGCGGTGCTCTTCGAGCTGCGAGAGGTGGGGCTGGATCGCGGCGGCCGCGCCGTCCTCGAGGCGGTGAGCGCCCGCATCCCGGAGGGCTCCACGGCGATCGTCGGGCCGTCGGGGTCCGGCAAGTCGACGCTGCTGCGGCTGCTCAACCGGCTCGCCGACCCCGACCGCGGCGAGATCTCCTACCGCGACCGCCCCCTCCGATCCTACGAGCCGCTGGCGCTGCGGCGGGAGGTGGCGCTGGTGCCGCAGCTGCCGGCGCTGCTGGAGGGCACGGTCGAGTCGAACCTGCGCTACGCCGCCGACCTGGCGGGCGAGCCGCTGGAGGCGGAGCGGACGCTGGCGCTCGCCGGCCTCGACCCCGCCTTCGCCGAGCGTGACGTCGGCAAGCTCTCGGTCGGCGAGCAGCAGCGGGCGATGCTGGCGCGGTCGCTGGCACAGCGTCCTGCCGTCCTCCTCCTCGACGAGCCGACCTCGGCCCTCGACCACGCCGCCCGCGACCGGGTCGAGGCGACGCTGGCGGAGCTGCGGCGGGAGCTGGAGATCTCACTCGTCCTCGTCAGCCACGACCCCGAGCAGGCGCGCCGCCTCGGCGACTGGGTGCTGCGACTGGAGGCGGGACGGGTGGCCGGCTGCGGGCCGCTGGCGGAGGTCCTCGCATGACCTCGATCGAGGTCGAGCTCTGGCAGGTCGGCGCCTCGCTGGCGCTGGTGGCGCTGGCGGCGGCGATCTCGCTCTGGCAGCGCGCCGACCTCGAGCGCGACATCGTCGTCGCCACCGTCCGCTCGATCGTCCAGCTCACCCTCGTCGGCTACGCGATCAAGCTGATCTTCGACGCCGACACGATCTGGCTCGTCCTGCTGCTGCTGGCGGTGATGGTCCTCTTCGGCGCGATCACCGCCCGCCACCGCGCCGCCAGGGTTCCGGGCTCCTTTGGGCCGCTGCTGATCGCCCTGGCGCTGGCCGGCGCCGGCACCCTCGGCCTCGTCGTCGCGCTGGGGATCTTCGAGCCGACCCCGCGCTACCTGGTCCCGGTCGGCGGCATGGTGATCGGCAACGCGATGACCGCCTCGGCGGTCGCCCTCGACCGGCTCGGCGACGAGATGGCCGAGGCGCGGGCGCGGATCGAGGCGACGCTCTCGCTCGGCGCCACCGCCCGCGAAGCCGCCGCGCCCACCGTCCGCCGGGCCCTGCGCTCGGGGATGATCGCCCTCGTCGACTCGACCAAGACCACCGGCCTGATCTTCTTCCCCGGCACGATGGTCGGGATGCTCCTCGCCGGCGCCGACCCCACCGACGCCGTCCGCCTGCAGCTGATCCTCCTCTACACCCTGCTCGGCAGCGTCGCCATCTCCGCCCTCGTCGCCACCCTGCTCGCCTACCGCCACTTCTTCACCCCCGCAGCCCAGCTGCGCGAGCTGGAGACGGCGAAACCGTCGTAGGTACCGCTACAGGGGCACTGAGACGGTTTCGTCGTCAGCGGCGACAGCACCAGCCCTCGACGCGGGGGAAGGAGGCGGGGCTGCCGGGTGAGAAGGCGGTCGAGATGTCGGCGACCGCCCGTCCCTGGCCGCGGCCGGTCGGCAGGAAGAGCCATTGTCGGCGTAGGGCCAGGCGACGAGGAGGCGGCGGCCGTCCGGGGACCAGGCGACCTGGCCGAGGCTCCCGGGGACGGTGAGCAGGCGCCTCGGCTGCCGATTGGCCCCGGCTCCGAAGAGGACGACCGAGCTGCGGGTGCCGCAGTCTCGCCAGTGCGTGATGACGGCGGCGACCGCCGGGGTCTCCGGTGCGAGGGCGGCGTCGACCACCGTCGCGCCGGGCGGCAGCGGCAGCTCCCGCCTGTGGCCGACGCGGGGGCGGGCTTTGAGGCTCGAGGGCCGCACTTCGTGCAGGCGCAGGGCCCCGCGCGACGTCTCGAGGATCGTCGAGCCGCCGCCACCCCATTCGATCTCGCTCACGTTGGCGCCCGCCAGGCCGACTGCGACGTCGCCGCCGCCCTTGCTGTGGGCGATCCGCAGCATCCCCGCGCTCGAGACGTAGGCCAGGCCGGCGTCCCCCAGCGGCGACCAGGCGGGGGCGACGGGGGCGGTCGAGCGGGCCAGGAGGCGGTCTCCGGTCCCGTCGCCGGCGACGACCCTCAGCTCCCCTCCGGAGCGGTAGGCGATCCGTTCGCCGGCCGGGGCCCAGCGGGGATCGCCGACCCGCCCCGCCGCGGTGATCGACCAGCGGGGGTCTCCATCCGGCTCCACCGCGCTCAGCGTGCGGCCGTCGACGACGGCGACGAAGAGCCCGCGGGGCGGCCAGGTCGCCTCCTCGTACTCGCCGAGCAGCCGCCGAGCGCCGTCGGGCTGCACCACCCACGGCCCCTGCGCGCTCTGGACCAGGAGGCGCCCGCCCCCCGGTATCTCGGCGAGCGCCGGTTCCGGCCGGGGCGTCGAGGTGTCGACCACGTCGCCGACCCAGTCGCGGACGGCGGCGCCGGCGGGCGAGAGCAGCAGCGCCGCCATCAGGGTGACGATCGAGAAGGCGAGGGCGAGCCGCGGCAGCGACAGCCGGCGCCGCCCAAGGCCCTGGTCCCGGTTCTTCCGCTCGGCGTAGGCCGCTTCGACCACCGCGAGCCCGCGCTGCTCCGTCCCGCGCGGCAGCTCCAGCATCCCGGCGATCTCACCCGGCGTGTACTCGAGCAGGTGGCGCAGCACGACCACCGCCCGCTGCTCGGCCGGCAGCTCCCTCAGCGCCGCCATCATCTCGCCGCCGATCTCCTCCGGGGGCGGCAGCGGCGCGAAGACCGATTCGGGGCGGCTGACCCTGCGCCGCAGCGCCTCCCGGCGGGCCCAGTCGAGCGCCCGGTTGACGACGATCCGGTGCAGCCAGGGGGCGAAGGGGCGGCGGCGGTCCAAGCGGTCGAGCGCGTCGACGGCGGCGAGGAAGCCGTCCTGGGCGATGTCCTCGGCAGCCGTTCGACCGCACCGCTCTCAGCTCCCAACCGCCGCCTCCATTCGCCATCTCAATCGTCCCTCACATCGGTAGTACGCACGAAGGTCCTCCGGAGGTTCCTTCACGTAGGCTGCGGGCCGCATGTCGAAGCCGATCATCTTCTCGGGGATCCAGCCGACCGGGCGCAAGCACCTCGGCAACTACATCGGGGCGATCCGCCAGTACGTCGAGGGCCAGGACCGCGGCGACCCGGCGATCTTCTGCATCGTCGACCTGCACGCGATCTCGGTCGCCTACGACCCGGATGAGCTGCGCGAGCGCCTCTACGACACCACCGCGATCCTGCTCGCCGCCGGCCTCGACCCCGAGCGCTGCGTCCTCTTCCGGCAGTCCGACGTGCGCGAGCACAGCGAGCTGACCTGGCTGCTCTCGGCGGTCACCGCCCACGGCGACCTCAACCGCATGCACCAGTTCAAGGACAAGTCGGCGCGCCAGCGCGAGCTCGTCTCCGCCGCGCTCTTCTTCTACCCGGTGCTGATGGCCGCCGACGTGCTCGCCTACCGGGCGACCGAGGTGCCGGTCGGCGACGACCAGCGCCAGCACGTCGAGCTGATGCGGGAGATCGCCCGCCGCTTCAACGAGCGCTTCGGCGAGACGCTCGTGGTGCCGGAGATGCGGATTCCCGAGGTCGGCGCCCGGATCATGGACCTGCAGGAGCCGGAGCGGAAGATGTCGACCACCGGCGGCACCGAGCAGGGCACGGTGCTCGTCCTCGACGAGCCCGGCGCGATCCGCAAGAAGTTCGGCTCCGCGGTCACCGACTCGGGGCGCGAGATCGTCCGCTCGTCGGAGAAGCCCGGGATCACCAACCTGATCGACATCTACGCCGTCGCCCGCGGCGTCGACCAGGCGCAGGTCGAGAGCGAGTTCGAGGGCAGCGGCTACGGCGACTTCAAGAAGGCCGTCGCCGAGGCGGTGGTGGAGCTGCTGGGACCGGTCCAGGAGCGCTACGAGGAGCTGCGGGGCGACGAGGCGGAGCTGGAGCGCGTCCTCGCCATCGGTGCCGAGAAGGCCAGGGCGATGGCGCACCCGGTCCTCGCCGATGTGCGCGAGCGCATGGGCTTCGGCCCAGCCTGAAGCCGGCGTGCGTCCTCAGGCTGGCACCGGTCCCCACGACGAACACCCAAATAGCCGAGAAACCTCCCCCGGCCGTCCCGGTCCGCCTCTAGTCTGATCGTGATGGCCGTCGCCGATCTCGACCTCGATCTCGACCTCGACGTCTTCGCGGGGCCCTTCGACCTGCTGCTGGCGGTCGTCCTGCGCGAGGAGGTCAGCCTCCTCGACCTGCAGCTGGGCGAGGTCGTCGTCTCCTACGTGGACTACCTCGAGCGCGAAGGCGAGCTGGAGCTCGACGTCGCGACCGAATTCCTCGTCCTGATCGCGGCCCTGCTGGAGCTTAAGTCGCGGCTGATGCTCCCCGGCCCCGAGGACGGGCTGGAGGAGATGAAGCCCGAGGAGGCGGTCGAGGAGCTGCTGGCGCGGATGCTCGAGTACCGGCGCTACCGCGACGCCTCGAAGGTGCTGGCCGATCGCTTCGAGTCGCAGCGCGGCTACCTCTACCGCTCGGCGCCGCTGCCGCCCGAGCTGCGCCGCGTCGCCGTCGAGGCGGCCGTCGCCGTCTACGACCCCGACCAGCTCGGCGCCGCGCTCGGCGACCTGCTCGAGGAGCCGCCGCCGCTCGACGTCAGCCACATCCGCCCGACCGTCTCCCTCGAGCAGCGACTGCGGGCGCTTCGCGAGGTTCTCTCAGGCCGCGACAGCGTCGACTTCGACGAGCAGTTCGGCGGCGAG
>DASUQZ010000290.1:0-14955 GCA_036280335.1 Solirubrobacterales bacterium | reverse complement strand
ACGGACCGGCGAGGTAGACCTTGCCGGTGTCGACGAAGAAGGGCGCACCCGAGCCGGTTCCGGCGAGGACCCTGCCGACCTGCGAAGCGGCCGGGCAGGAAGGCGCCGCGAGCTGGCCGGCGCCGCTGCCCGCGCCGGTCGGCACGGAAGCGATCGCCCCCTCGGGGCAATAGGGAATGCCGGCCAGCTTCGCGGTCACTCCTCGGGGGAGGTCTACGTTGATACCGGTCATCACGGGCGAGCCCGCTTCACGGGTGACCTGGGTGGCGAAGGCGGTGAAGGCTCCCGCCAACGGGCTGGTCGAGCCGGCCCTGAAGCCCGGCGCGAACGGCTTCGGGCCGCAGCCTTGGTCGATCGTGAACTGGCTCGTCCCCTGCACCGGCGGGGTGCCCGACCAGGGAGTCAGCTCGTAGCTGGTCTGGTAGGTGCCGCACTGGCTCGGGGTGGTGATCAGGCCCCGGTTGCCGCCCTTGAAGTGCAGCTCGAGGCTGCTGAACGGCTGCTGGGGGTTGTTGTCGAAGGTGGCGACGATCCGGCCGGTGCTGGGGTCGACGTCGAATTTCGCCGGCACCTTCAGCATCACCCCCTGGCCGCGGGCCACCAGGTAGCCGGCGAACAGCGAGCTGAACGGGTTGTCGCCCTGGCTCGCCATGTAGACGCTGGCTTTGAGCGGGGTGTCGAGAACCGGGGTGACGATCTCGCCGGTCGCGACCTTGGAGGATTCGGGGCAGTCCGGGGCTTCGCTGTCGAAGCCCAGGGTGCCGCCCTGCTTGACGGTCTGGGTGGTGACCGCGGCGCCGCCCTCGGTCAGGGTCGCGACCTGGAGGATCGGGGGAACGGATTTGCTTTTCCCCGTGAGTTCGCCGGTCGTTTCGATCTGCGAGACGTCGGTTCCCGCCAGTGGACCGACGAAGGCGATGTGGAAGGAGCGGTGCTGCCACCCGCTGGTGTCCTGGCCCAGGGTCGGGCCGCCGGTGACCTCCATCTCCCCCGGGTCGACGCCCGGCAGGTCCTCCAGAGCGGCCTGCACTTCGGCCGCTTCGGCGGTGAAGGCCAGCGAGGCCGTGGTCTCGCCCTCGTAGGTCAGCGTGTAGGTGCCCGCTTTGGCCGCGACCGCGAGCTGCTGGAGCTCGCTGTGGACGCCGCCGATCGCGGGCACGTCCTGGCCCGCCATCGCGCCGGTGAAGTCGACGGTCCAGGGACCGCCCACACGGCCGCTGACGGCGACGTCGCCGGGGCCGACGTTCGGCAGCGCCTCGAGCGCCGCCTGCACTTCGGCGGGGCTCGCCACCTGCGGCAGGTAGCCGGTGGTCTGGCCGCCGTAGCTGAGCGCGACGGGCGCGCCCTTGCCGCCGACGGCGGTGATCTGGCGCTCGATCCGGTCGACGCCGATCTGGCTTTCGGTGCAGCTGCCGAGGCCGTCGACCGCGGACGGGTTCAGCGAGACGCCCTCAGGCAGGGTCACCACAGCCTTCTTCAGGTCAGAGGGGCCGCGCCCGGCCGGGTCTTTCAGCCCCTCCTGCGGTATCTGCAGGTTGACGTCTATGCCGCTGCTGGCGCCGGCCGCGTTCGTCGTCGGCAGCACCGACATCGTCGGGTCGAACGGCACCGACTCGCAGCCTTCGATCGTGGTCAGCGGGTCGAAGGACCAGTCGAAGCCCTCCGGGAACTCGTAGCTGCGGGCGCCGGTGCCGACTTCGGTCGGGCCGCAGCTGCGCGGGTTGGTCATGAAGGGCGTCGGATCGAGGCCGCTGTCGACCGGTTCCCCGCTGCACGACCCACCGCAGAACAGCGCGTCGAACCAGGTGAACCGTTCCAGGTCATGGCTTTCGTTGGTCGGATCGGCCCAGAAGTTGTTGACGGACCCGGTGACCGCCGCGACCGACGGCACGTTGACCAGCGCCGCGGTGAGGGCGTAGTCCCGTTTCGGGTCGAGGCGGATGTCGATGTACATCGGGAAGAACACCGCGACGAAGCCGAGGCGAGCGACCACGTTCGGGTCGCCGGTCGGCGGCTCGAGGTTGATCAGCGGCGTTTTGTAAGTACCCGGCGCGAAGAAGCCGAGCGCGCCCGGTTCGATCATCCCGACCTGGGTGTCGGTGTGGCAGAACTGCGGCGAGGTGAACGAGGGGTTGAAGATCTCGGCTTTGCAGGTCGGGAAGGCCGACGGGTTGCCGAGCAGCCCGGGCGGCAGCTCCGTGAGGACGTCACGCAGCGCCCCCCAGGGCCGGTTCTGCCCACCTTCGGATTCGGTGACGTCGACGGTGAAGTTCCAGCTGGTCTGGAAGTCCGCATGGGCTCCGGCCTGATTGTCGGAGAGCCCGGCGCTCGCTTCTTCGAGCGCGAAGTCCTCGTAGGAGGCCTTCGCGGCGGGCGCCAGGACGGCAACCAGCAGGGCCGCGGCCAGCACGAGAGCGGCGACCATGCCGCGGCGGCGAGGGCCGCGGCGCATCGGGGTACGGGAATCCATCTCTGCGTTCTCCTTGCTCAGGTTGGTGCTCACTCGAGTGCTGGGGTTGTGGAGGCCGCTCATCGGTTGCCCCCCCGCTTGGCGCCGGCCGTCTTCTTGCAGACCTTCTTGCCGGCTTTCTTCTTGCAGCTCTTATGGCGCCGGTGCTTCTGGTGCTTTCGCTTGATGCAGCGTTCCTTGCCCTTGCGAACCACCCGCCGCTTGCCCTTCGGGCACTTCAGCTTCGGCTTGACGTTTCCGGCACCGACCAGCGAGGCGCTGGAGATGCTCGGGGCTTCCGGCGCCGCGCTGGGATTACCCTGGCAGGCGTCTCCCGAGCACGGCTCCGTCACCGCGTCCTCCGGCGGCGGGAAGCCGCCGTTTACGCGGGCGTCGTAGATTCGGTCGACGCCGCCGTTCTCGTCCTGTGGAAGCAGCTTCTCCGTGGTCGTGAAGGCGATGTCAGAGCCGTCCGGGGTGATCCCGTAGATGAAGCTGTCGGTCACTTCCTGGCCGGTCGAGATCAGGGCCAGGCCCTCGCCTTTCCTCCAGCGGTAGACGTCTCGGCGTTCGTTGCCGTCCTGCGGAAGCAGGCCTTCGGTGGTCTCGAAGACCACCATGTTCCCGTCCGCCGACAGGTTGTTCGGCGGGTTCAGGTTGGTGACGATCCCCCACTGGTGGGTGTAGGCACGGCCGGTCGCCGGCCCGGTGCCCCCGGGCGGGCAGGAGACGCAGGTCAGTTCCTCCGTCGCCGTCTCGTAGCGGTAGAGCTCCGAACAGCGCTCGCCGCCGACCGTCGGGTCCATGCAGGCTTCCGGCGTCGCCTCGATGTTGTCGAACGAGGTCAGCTGCGCCGTGGTCATGAACAGGAACACGGAGCCGTCAACCGTCGAGCGCGTGTAGGCGTTCGCGAGGCCCTGGACCGATTCTTTGGCCGGGTGCATCGCGAAGGCCCAGCTCGCCGTGTTGGCGCCCCGCTCTTCCTGGGATTCCCGCCTCACCACCGTGTCGTTGGGTTCGACGGTGGCGATGTAGGTGGTGCTCTCGTCGGCGCGTGACCAGACGTAGAGGTTCCATTCGCCCGCTTCTCCTTCGCCGCCGATTTCCGACTGGGAGACGAAGTAGACGTGCGAGCCGTCGCGGGAGACGTTCGAGAATTTCGCGTCGCCCGTGTCCGTGATCCGCGTCGTCGAACCGTCGGCGAGGTCGTAGGAGTAGAGGTCGCCCGGTCCCTGGATCTGGAAGGGGCTCGTGCTGGCCCTGTCGCCGTAGAAGACGTGCCCGCCGAAGATCCCGCCGAAGGCGAGGCCCGCGGTCGGGGCCCCGGCGGCGGCGGTCGGGAAGTCGCTGGTGGCGAAGCGGGCGCCGTTCGACGCGCCTCCGTACATCACCGACATCGCTCCGCCGGCGTTGGTTGCCGTCACGCGGCACTGGATGACGCTGCCGACGTCGGCGGCGGCGAGTTTGTAAGAGGTGGCCGTAGCGCCCGGGATCTCCGCCCCGTCGCGGAACCACTGGTAGGTGTAGGTCGGGCTGCCGCTCCAGTTACCCCGGGTGCAGGTGAGGTTGCTTTCGACCTCGCTGATGGACGGGCCGGTGATCTGCCCGTGGTTGGCCGTGCCGGTCGGCAGCGGCGGGGCCACTCCCGGCTGCGGGTCGACGACGAGGCGGTTGCTGGTGGCACGGACGTCGCCGTCCGCGGCCTGAGCCGTGACTAGGCACTGAAGCGTTTTGCCTTCGTCGGCGGCGTCGACCGTGTAGGTGCCGGAGTTGGCGCCGCCGATCGCGATGCCGTTGCGCAGCCACTCGTAAGCGAACGTCGGGCTGCCGCTCCAGGTCCCCGGCGAGCAGGAGAGTTCGTCACCGAGCTCCGGCGCGACCCCCGGGTCGGTCGAGTTCGACAGCGTCACCGCTTCGCCGGTGATCGCCTGCAGGACCGGGCGCACGCCGACGTAACCGCTGAAGGCGATGGCGCTGCCGTCGCTGTTGGAAGCGGTCAGTCGGCACTGGATCGACTCGCCTTCGTCGGCGGCGTCCACGGTGTAGGTGGAGCCGGTGGCACCGGGGATCTCGGCTCCGTCACGGAACCACTGGTAGGCGTAGGTCGGGCTTCCCGACCAGGCGCCCGGTTCGCAGGTGACCAGATCGCCGACGGAGGCGAAGCTGTTCCCGGTGGTGACGATGCGCGTCAGCTGGCTGGTGTTCGTAGCGGTGGTAGCCGGAGGGTTCAGGCCCGCGTAGGGCTGGACCACGATCGGCGGCACACTGACCGCGTTGCTCTGGGCTTCGGTGCCGGTCGCTTCGACCAGGCACTGCAGGGACATGCCCGAGTCGGCGGCGGTGGGGGTGTAGGTGCTGGCGGTCGCGCCGCCGATCGGCGCGCCGTTGCGCAGCCACTGGTAAGCGAGGGTCGCCGCGCCGGAGCCGTTGCAGGTCAGCTCTTTACCGACCTCGACCCCGTTCGAGCGGGCGACTTCTTTGGTGACGCTGTTGTCGCGCCGCACGTACCAGCGCCCGTTGGAGATGTCGGCGCCGTTGCCGACGTGGAAGGCGACGTCGGTCCCGTCCGCGGAGGCGCCCAGGTAGTTGACGCCGCCTTCGGTGGGTGCGGTGCCGTCCGGGAGCAGCGAGACGACGTGGGTCTCCCCGCCCGGGATGCGGTCGTAGACGCTGTTGACGCCGGTAGGCGAAGCCTCGGGCTCGAGCTGCGTCTCGGTGTTGAAGATGACCCTGCCGTCGGGGGCGATGAGGCGGCCTTCGGCTTCGCGGGTGGTGCCCAGGCTGCCGACGCCGATCAGTTCGAATTCCCCGTTCGGCAGGCGCAGGTAGTCGGCCACTTTGCCGCCGAAGGGCGCCTGCAGGATGTCCTCGGGCTCGAGGTTGAAGTCGTTGAGACCGGAGTTGAAGAAGAAGGACCCGTGGTCGGGGGAGACGCCACCGGGGGCCGGGCGCGAGGACTCCGCCGCGGTCGGGCCGACGAACTCGGTCACCCAGCCGCTGGCGGTGCGCGTCGCCTGGTAGCGGTCGCTGAAGCCGTTGCCGGGGGTGCCGGTGAGGGCGGCGCCGACCGTGTTGAACGAGACGCTGTCGCCGGCCGCGGTGATCAGCGGGAAGTCGAACCCGTGCGGGTAGTTGGAGAAGTTCGTCGCCGTCGGTTTGATGCCGGCCGTGTACTCGGGCGTGACCAGCTCATAGGCGCGGCATTCGGGCAGTTTCGCCGAGGGCCCGCTGCGGAAGACTTCGTTCGGGCAGGCCGCCGAAGCCGGTCCCGCCGCCAGCAGGGCGGAGAGCAGGAGACAGGAGACCGCCGCCAGGAGGGCCGGGAGCCTCAATTGAATGCCTTTCTCGTCTGAGTGCCGTCCGGTCTGCCGCGAAGCGGCGAACAGCGGGTTCGCGTTGCTCAAAGTCCCCGTCCTCTCCCTTGTAGATCCCCAGGCCGCTTCCCGAGCGGCCGAGTCCGATTCCCTGGTTTCCCTGGTCTTTGAAAACCGACGTGTCAGCCGGCGGCCAGCAACATAAACCGGGAATTACAGGATGTCAAGAGCGGTACATAGATTTGTGTAAACGCCTGCAAACAAGGCTAAAAAGCGCCTTAGCAAGAGGGTTTTAGGGGCGCTAAGGGCGCTGCCAGGGGGAAGCCACGGCGAGTTTCCAGACGCCTTCGACCTGTCGCATCACCAGGGTCGGGTTGAGCGCCCTGGTGAAAGTGGCGCCCTCCGCCCCTGCCGATGTGAACGCCCACCGCTCGGTCCCCAGCGCCACCTCTCCGGCGCGGACGATCGAGCTCTCCTGCACCTCGATCCGGGCGCCGAGGACGATCAGCTGGTGGAGGATCGGCCTGATCTCCTCCCGGCCCCTCAGCGCGGTGGCGTCCGGGGTGAGCAGGCAGGCGTCCTTGGTGAAGCAGTGGGCGGCGGTGTCGAGGTCGCCGCGGCTGATCGCCGCGGCGAAGGCACGCGTGCTCTCGCGGGGAGAGTCGGCGCCCCCGCGAACCGCCACCCTCGCCTCAGACGAACTTCGAGGGCTGGAACTTGCAGTAGCGGAACCGGAAGTCGAGGACCTGGTTGTTGGCCTGCCTGGCGTTGCTGATCAGCCGCACCACCATCTTCTGCGCCGCCGTCTCTTCGCCCTTCTTCAGCTTCCTGGCAACCGCTTCGAAGAGCTGCACCTCGGTCTTCACGTAGCCCAGCCATTTCGTCAGCCGAGCCGCGTCGGCGGGAGGTTTCGGGACCTGCAGGAGCTGCGCCCGCGTCCGCTTCAGCGCCCGCGCCGCGGCGGAGAACTGCCTCGCCGCCGCGTCGAGCTTGCCCGACCTCACCTTCTGCCGCACGCCCTTGAGGATCTTCTCGTTGGCTTCCGTGTTCTTCTTGCAGATCGGTTCGACCGCGGCCACGTAGCTCTCCCGGGTCGCTTCCTCGGCCGACGAGGGGACCGCCCCCAGCAGCGCTGCGACGGCGACGAGCGACAAGACGAGCTTCTTCCCTGGCATGGATCTCCTCTTCCTTCGGGGCCCCTCCCGCGGGTGGCCCTGCGATCGTGCCGCTCAGCCCCTCCGAGCGGCGACTGCACTAAATCATAGGTTCGGAAAGGGTGTCAAGATTGGTACTTGACTGCCGTAACGCCAGCCTCACATGCTTCCGGGCCATGCCGGGACTATCGTGAGTGCTGGAATGGCGTCGACTAACCGGGCTGAGAAGCCGCTGGAGCCACTTTTCCCGCGCCTGTCCGGGGGTCCTCGACGCATGAACGCGGACGAGGTCGCGCGCCATCAGAAGGCCCGCCTGGAAGGGGCGGTCCTCGAGGCCGTGGCCCGCCACGGCTTCGCGGCGACCACGGTGCGGGAGATCGTGGCTCTGGCCGGTGTCTCGAAGAGCACCTTCTACGAGCACTTCGAGAGCAAAGAAGAATGCTTCCTCGCCACCTTCGACTCGATCGTCGCCGAGATGGCGGAGAAGGTCGCAGAGGCGTATGAAGGCGAAGGCGACGAGCGCGAGCGCCTGGTCGCCGCCCTCAGCCGCTTCATGGAGATCGTGGTCGAGAGGCCCGAGGCGGCCTCCTTCGCGATCGTCGACTCGCTGACGCTCGGCTCGGTGGGCCTCGCCCACCGCGAAAGGGCGTGGGAGGCCTTCGAGCAGATGGCGCGCCAGTACTTCGACAACGCCTCTTCGCAGCGGGTCTCCGACCTCACGGTCCGCGCGATCATCGCCGGCATCACCGGGGTCGTCTACCAGTACCTACGCAACGGCAGGGTCGAGGAGCTCCCCGGGGTCGTCGAGCCCCTGATCGACTTCGGGCTCAGCTACCAGTCCCCGGACACCGACCTGGTGCGCCGAGCCGTCGCCGCCGCCGAACAGGCGCCCTCCGGCGAGGTCGGGGGGGCAGAGGAGGGCTCCCTGGGATGGGACGAGCCACCGGACAGCCCGCTCAGCCGCGCCACACTCAGCCAGCGCGAGCGGATCGTCCGCGCCGCCGCCAAGGTCGTCGTCGAGCGCGGCTACGAATCCCTCAGCATCCCCGCGATCTCGGCGGCGGCGGGAACCTCCAACCAGACCTTCTACGAGAACTTCAACAGCAAACGCGATGCCTTCATCGCCGCCTATGAAATCGCCTCCGGGAGGGCGATGCGGATCTGCACCGAAGCGTTCCGGAGCGCGCCGGACGGTCCGGAGGCGCTCGGGGCGGCGCTGCGGGCGCTGACCGAGCACGTCGCCCAGGACCCGATGTACGCGCGGCTGGCGTTCCTGGAGATGATGACCGCCGGCCCCCCCGCCCTCGACTGCTCCGAAGAAGCGATGAACGGGGTCCTCTCCTTCGTCGAGTCCAGCGAGGGGTCGAAGGAGCTCTGGAGCAAGGTTCCGCGCGTCGTCCTGGAAGCAGCAGCGGGGGGAATCTGGTTCGTGATCCAGCGGGAGGTCGCCCACGGCCGCGACGACTCGCTGCCCGAGAAGGCGCCGGAGCTGGCCAGGCTCGCCCTCCTGCCGCTGGCCGTAACCGCCTAGCGGCTCAGTTCTGCGTGAACCTGCTCGCCCCGGCGCGACCGAGGTACGGGACCAGCAGGAACTCGGCCAGCTGCGGCTCGAGGTCGACCAGCGCCTGCGGCTCCTCGGAGAGCAGGCGGTCCGAGATGATCGAGGCGACCCCGCCGACCAGGGCGCGCTCGGTCGTCGGCGGCATCTGCGCCGCCTGCGGGTAGAAGCGCCTTCCCTCGCGCAGCAGGTCGGCGAATGACTCCAGGGCCGCGTACTGGCGCTCGCTGGCCGCCAGGCTCGAGGCGGTCGCTTCGACGGCGAAGCCCCGGGCCATCGCGTTGGCCTCGGCGACGTAGGCGAGCGCGGCGTCGAGAGCGGCCCGCACGTTGTCCGGCCAGGCGCGGTCGAGGTCGCAGGCGGTGGCCACCTCCAGCCGCAGCCGCTCGAGGAAGTCTTCCTGGGCGGCGATGAGACCCTGGTCGAGGCTCCGGAAGTGCGCTTCGAACTCCTCCGGGGTCACCCGGGCGTAGGCGAGGACCTGCTCCACCGTCAGATGGGCGTAGCCATATGCGGCGACAGCCTTGGCTATCGCTGTGACGATCTTTCCCCGCTCACCGTCCACGATCTTCCCCTGATTTCCGACTCTTCGGTCTGGACTGAGGCCGGCACACTAGGCGTCCGGGGGGCTTCGTGTCAAGCCAGGTACACGATCCCGTTATGCCTGGTCTACGAGCGGGAGCTGCGCTTGCCGGAGCGGCGGCGCTTGCGAGGTGGTTCGGCGGCGTCGCGGAGGGTGCGTTCGCCGGCTTTCTCCGTCGACTCGCCCATCGTGATCTGGAACATCGCCAGCAGGGCGTCGGAGGCGAGCGGGCGGAGGCGGTCGAGCGCCTCGCGCACCTTCGGCCAGTCCTCCTCGGGGCGGCCGGCTTTGTCGAACGGCTCCCAGATCTCCTGCACGAAGAGGGTGACGAAGGTGCGGGCGACGCCTTCGGAGGAGCGGCGCAGCTGCTCGGCCGTCTCGACGGCGGCCTGCGGGGAGATGCCGAGCTCGATCAGCGCCGCGCCGGCGCGCTGCAGGCGGGGGCTGATCACCTCGATCTTGCCGTCGGGGAGCTGGCGGAGGATGCCGAGCTCTTCCGCGCGGCGCATCAGCTTCGGGTCGAAGCGCTCGACGTTCCAGGCCGCGGCCAGTTCCTCTTCGTCGAAGATCTCGGGGGTCTCGTCCTCGAAGGGGGCGCGCAGGGCGCGGGCGAAGTCGACCATCTCGCGGGACGAGCCCTCGCTGGTCTCGAGGACGCGGCGGATCGCCTCGAGGTTGAGGCCCTCGGCCTGCATTTCGCGGGTCAGCTCGATCCGGGCGACGTGGCCCTCGTTGTAGTAGCCGGTGCGGCCGTGGACCTCGGGGGGCGGCAGCAGGCCGCGGGTCTGGTGGGCGCGGATGTTGCGGATCGTCATCCCGGTGCGCCGCGCCAGCTCGCCGATCGTCATCTTGCCGTCGGGGTTGGCGTTCTGCCCTTTCCGGCTGCTCATCTGCCCATGGTAAGCGGGAAGCGCTGGCCGTTCATCTTCCTGGCGGCGTCCGAGCAGAGAAATGCGATCGCGGCGGCGACGTCCTCGGCGGGGGTGAAGGTGGGAAAGTCCCTGTCGGGCTCCTCCTCGCGCATCCGCGGGGTGAGGATCGCGTCGACGACGACGATGTTGGCGGTGGCCCCGCCCGGCTCGAAGCCGTCGGCGAAGGCGAGGGTCCAGGCCTCCGCGGCCGCCTTGGCGCCGGCGTAGGCGGCGTTGGCGTTGGTGGGCGCCTGCGCCTGCTTGGCGGAGACGAGGACGAAGCGGCCGTGCTTGCTGGCCTCGATCTGGTCGTGGAAGGCGCGGGTGGTGTGCTGGACGGTGCGGATCAGCAGGTCGTGCAGCAGCTCCCAGTCGGCGAGCGGCGCCTCGTGCAGTGGCTGCCCGCCGCGCCAGCCGCCGACCAGGTGGACGAGCCCGTCGACGCGCCCGAAGCGCTCGACGAGGGCGTCGCACCAGGCGCGGGTGGCCTCCTCGTCGAGGAGGTCGACGACCCGGCCGTCCCAGCGCTCGGGCGGCAGGCCGAGGTCGGCCGCGAGGGCGTCGAGGGCGGCCTGGTCCCGGTCGGTGCCGGCGACGATGGCGCCATCCGCGGCGAGCCGTTCGGCGACCAGCGGCCCGAGACCGCCGCCGACCCCGGCGATCGCGATGACACGGTTGTCGAGCGCGGGCATGCCGTCATCCTTTCATCCGCGAGGAAGGTGCGCAGTTTTCTGTCTGCGGGCTTTGAGACAATGAGTTTCATGGAGATACGGGAAAAGCAGGGACCTCACCTTCGAGAGCGAGCCGTCAATCGGCGGATCCAGGGAGACATCGGCGAGCTGTCGGCGATGGAGTGGCTTGGAGCCAAGGGGGCCACGGTCTGGGCTCCTCTCAACCACAGTCCCCACGTGGACCTGATGGCGGAGTGGGACGAAGGCCTGGCGAGGATCCAGGTGAAGACGTCGACCTTCCATTCCCAGGTCAAGTCCGGCGGCCGGCGCTGGCACATCGCGATCGCAACCAACGGGGGCAACCAGAGCTGGACCGGCCTGGCGAAGAAGTTCGATCCGGCCCGCGTGGACTACCTCTTCGTCCTCGTCGGAGATGGGCGACGCTGGTTCATCCCGGCCCCTCACGTCGAGGCAGTCCGCTCGCTGGCGCTGGGCGGGCGCAAGTACTCGGAGTTCGAGATAGAGGGGGGCACGCCGTTCGAAGATCTCATCTACGAAAACGCCGCGACCAATACAATTTCAGGCGTTCCACCATTAGCGGGGGAGTGCCAGAGCGGTCAAATGGACTTGACTGTAAATCAAGCGGCTATGCCTACGCAGGTTCGAATCCTGCCTCCCCCATCTTCGTCTCCTCCAGCAAGCCGGCAGGTGCTGCTGCGACCGAAACGACAGGCGACCTTTCCGAAGGCTCCGTGCGAAGAGGCGGACATCGCTCCCGGGGATCGATTGAGAGTTCTCGCGGACGGGCCCGGTCGCCTCGTCTTCGAGAAGATCGGCGACGAACCGCCGGTCTAGCCTTCCGACGCTCCCAGGCGCGCGGCCATGCGCTCGTTGAAGGTCGTCAGCGCCGAGAAGGGGCGCATGAAGACGGTCAGCTCGCGGACGCGGCCCTGCCCGTCGAGCTCGAGGAAGTCGATGCCCTCCAACTCGCGGTCGCCCACCGTCGCCTTGAAGCGCAGGGCCACGGTGCGTCCCTCGGCCAGCTCGGCGGTGTAGGCGAGGTCCTCCAGGGTCGCCGCCACGTGGGTGAGGACGGTGATCACCGTCTCGCGGCCTTCGAAGCCGCGGAAGAGGACGGGGCTGTGGAGGACGACGTCCTCGCAGAGCGTCTCCGCGAGCAGGTCCAGGTCCTTGCTCTCGGCGGCGCGGCGGAAGGGATGCGGCCCGGCCATTGACCTCCACTGTAGCTGGGGCCGGTGGAATACTCACGCCGTGCCGAGCGACCGCTTCTACTCCCGCCTCTCCCACTCCCTGGGAGCGAAAGGGCTGCGCATGGTCGGCAAGCTGAACGCCCCGGTGTACCGGCTCACCGGCGGGCGGGTCGGCGGCAGGGTGGGAGGCGGGCCGGTCCTCCTGCTCACCACCACCGGCCGCAAGTCGGGGCAGTCGCGCACGGCGCCGGTCCTCTACCTGCGTGACGGCGACCGCTTCGTCGTCATCAACACCAACGCCGGCAACCAGAAGACGCCGGCCTGGTCGCTCAACCTGAAGGCGAACCCGGACGCCGAGGTCGAGGTCGGGCGCAAGCGGTTCGAGGTGCGGGCCCGCACCGCCGAGGGCGAGGAGCGAGCCGACCTCTGGCGCCGGCACATGGAGCAGTACTCGGGCTGGGACTACTACGAGTCGAAGCTCGACCGTGAGATCACGGTCTTCGTGCTCGAGCCCCGCTGACGTGGGTCAGCTTGCTTCCCGGAGCATCTGGGCCTCCGGAAGGCGCTTCAGCTTCTTCAGCGTGTTGTTCTCGATCTGGCGGATCCGCTCGCGCGTGACGCCGAAGGTGCGGCCGACTTCCTCCAGCGTCAGCGGCTCGGCGCCGGCGAGGCCGTAGCGAAGTTCGATCACCTGCCGCTCGCGCTCCGGCAGCGCTTCGAGGGCCTTCTTCACACCCTCCTTCTGGAGGTGCTCGCTCGCTTCCTCGAAGGGCTCCAGCACGGCGTCGTCGGCGACGAAGTCACCCAGCTCCGATTCGTCCTCGTCGCCGACCGGTTTCTCCAGCGAGACCGGCAGCTGGGCGACGCGGAGGATGTCGCGCACGTCGGAGACCGGCCAGCGCAGCTCTTCGGCTATCTCCGCCGGCTCCGGCTCGCGGCCCAGTTTCTGCACCAGCTGCCGTTCGACGTGGGCGACCCGGTTCAGCTTCTCGACCATGTGGACCGGGATCCGGATCGTCCTTGCCTTGTCGGCGATCGCCCGCGTCACCGCCTGGCGGATCCACCAGGTCGCGTAGGTGGAGAACTTGTAGCCGCGGCGGTAGTCGAACTTCTCCACCGCCCGGATCAGCCCCAGCGAACCCTCCTGGATCAGGTCGAGGAAACCGAGGCCGCGGCCCAGATAGCCTTTCGCGATCGAGACGACCAGGCGCAGGTTGGCCTCCACCATCTGCCGCTTGGCCAGCATGTCGCCGCGCTCGATCCGTTTCGCCAGTTCAACCTCCTGCTGTGCGGTCAGCAGGTCGACCTGCCCGATCGCCCGCAGGTAGAGGCGCAGCGAGTCGAGGCTCGGCTCGACGGTCAGGTCCAGCTCTTCTTTTTTCGCGGGGCCGCTGCTCTCGCCGCTGCGCTGCGCTTTGTAAGCGCTGACGCCGTCCTCGGCGATGACGTCGATGCCGTGCTCGACCAGGTGGGCGTGGAGCTGGGAGACCTGCTCCTTGGTGATCTCCACCTCCTCGAGTGTCGAGGAGATCTGCTCGAAGGTCAGGTAGCCGCGTTCGCGACCCTGTGCGATCAGGCCCTGCAGCTCCTCGATCTCTCCGATCGGGCCGACTGCATCGTTCTGCTCGACAACCTCAGGCGCGGTCTCCAAGGGCTCGATACTCACTGCTCCGCGTCCCCTCTCCCAGTGTCCAGCGGCCGACCCTGAAGCTCCGGCCGCCGGACGGATTATAGGCGGAAAAAACTGTTGAACGCCCCGCGAGCCCAGTCGCTTACTATTGGTTAGCAGATGGCCAGCCAGCCGACCGCCACCGCCGCCCTGCCCGACGTCCAAGGAGCCCTGCCGACCACCCAGGTGAGCCTCTCGCGCGTCGGCGTGACCGGCGTCGACAAGGTCATCCGCGTCAAGGCCGACGGCGTCGAGAACCTCTTCTACGCCAACTTCGAGTGCTTCGTCGACCTCAACCCGAAGCAGGCCGGCGTCCACATGTCCCGCTTCGAGGAGATCATCGGCGAGGCGATCGACGAGGTGGTCCTCGGCGAGGCCTTCAAAGCCGAGGTGCTCGCCGCGCACGTCGCCCAGCTGGTGCGCGAGCGGCAGGGCGGCGAGCGGGCCGAGGTCTCGATCACCGCCCATTACCCGGAGACGGTGCAGACCCCCGAAACCGGCAAGAGCACCCAGGAGATCTACGTCCTCTACGGCACCGCGGTCGCCTCGGCCCGCGGCACCCGCACCCTGACCGGGGTCGAGGCCCAGGGGATGACCGCCTGCCCCTGCGCGCAGGAAGCGGTCGCCGGCCTGGCCCGGGAGCGGCTGGCGGGCGAGGGCTTCGGCGGCGAGGAGATCGAGCGCATCCTCGAGCTGGTCCCGGTCGCCACCCACAACCAGCGGGGGATCGGCACCCTCCACGTCGGCTGCCCGGAGGGCGGTCCCGCCTGGATCGAGGCGCCCGAGCTGCTGCGGATCGTCGAGAGCTCGATGAGCTCGGAGATCTACGAGCTGATGAAGCGCTCCGACGAGCGATCGGTGGTCGTCAAGGCCCACGAGCACCCGCGCTTCGTCGAGGACTGCGTGCGGGAGATGGTCCGCCAGGTCGTCGAGGGCTATCCCGACCTCCCCGAAGACACCTTCGTCATGGCTCGCCAGGAGAACCTCGAGACGATCCACCGCCACAACGTCGTCGCCGAGCGCTACGGCACCCTCGCCGACCTCCGCGCCGAGCTGCGCAGCGGCGAGCACCAGGCGCATCACGTGACGATGCGCGAGTGGCTAGAGGCCCCAGGCTCTTAAGAGACAGTCTCTGGCAGGACGCCTTCGCGAGTCCGCGAGAGGTCGTCGTATAGGCGATTTCACGCGGACTCGCGAAGCAGCGTCTGACGGAGCGCGCTGTAGGAGGGGGCCTGGTCCCTAGGCCGCGGGATTCGCCTTCGCCGCCGCGCGTTCGCGCTGCTGGGCCTCGATCCGCTTGCGCAGGCCGAAGAAGTAGTCGACGCCGCTGACGACGGTGACGGCGAGGGCGACGTAGACGAGGACGTCGACGCCGAGGGGCGCGGGGTTGGTCGCGATCAGGGCGATCACGGCGGCGATCTGCAGCACCGTCTTC
>DASUQZ010000289.1:0-13602 GCA_036280335.1 Solirubrobacterales bacterium | reverse complement strand
TTCCTCCTTTTGTTCTTTCGCTTGTCCCACTTCGAGAAAGGATCGAGATGTTCAACAGATATGAAGACCTGCATTGCTATGTGCCGGACTCCGTGCAGCTGGCGGGGGCCGGGTCGGGGCCGCTCCAGGGGAAGACTTTCGCCTGCAAGGACCTCTTCGCGGTAGAGGGTCACACCTCCTCGTTCGGCCACGCCCGGTGGCGGGAGACGCACGCCGAGAGTGCCGGCACCGCACCCGTAGTCAAGAGGCTGCTGGAGGCCGGCGCCTCGATGACCGGGTTGACCAAGCTCGACCAGCTCGCCTATTCCCTGATCGGAAACGTTGGTGAGGGGGAGTCGCCGGTGAATCCGCTCCATCCCGACCGGTTCACCGGCGGTTCTTCCTCCGGGTCGGCCTCCGCGGTGGCGGGGGAGCTGTGCGACTTCGCCCTCGGTACCGATACCGCTGGCTCGATTAGGGTGCCTGCGGCGGCCTGCGGCCTGTTCTCGATCAGGCCGACGCACGGCGCCCTCGACCCTGATGGAGTACTGCCGCTGGCGCCGTCCTTCGACGTTCCCGGCATCCTCGCCAGGGACCCGGGGACCCTGCGCAATGCCTTCGCAGTGGCCGCTGGCTCACCTGCCGAGGCGTCACCGATCGAGAAAGTGGTCCTTCCCACGGATTGCTTGGAGGAGCTCAGTGGGGTCCTTGCAGAGACGATCGTCAACTTGGCTGGGAAGGCGGAGCGGCTCGGCGCCCAGGTGGAAGAGGGCAGCTTCGCCCGTTTCACCAGCGATGAGGTGGCCGACCTATTCGCTCGCTGCCAAGCCCGCGAGATTTGGGCAACTAACGGGAAGTGGGTAGCGGAGAACCTGGATGTCCTCGCCCCGGACGTGGTCAAGAGGCTGGAAAGGGCAGAGTCGCTGTCGCGCTCCACGAGCGAGGAGAAAGCGGCGGACCTGGCGGAGCTTGAGCGCTACCGCAGCGATTACGCAGCGATCGCCGACATCGGCACCGTGACCCTGCTTCCGGTGATGGCGGGGCTGCCGCCGCGCCGCGACGCCGATGCGGACGAACTGCTCGAGTTCCGGCTCGGCTCATTTAGGTGGACGGCCCCGAGTAGCCTCACCGGCTCGCCACAGGTGGTCGCGTCCGTGGCTGATCTGACGTCGGGTCAGAAACACGGCGTTGGCATCCTCGGGGCGCCCGGCGCGGATAACGCATTGCTCGGCCTTTTGAACTCGTTTCACGGCATGGTCGGCGCCCCGGTCGGATGATTCCCGTGGAACCCGGTGCCCCCGTTGGGTCCTCGCCTGATTGGCTTGATGTTCTTGTTCTGCCACTCGGATTCCACGAGTGGCAGAAAGCCAGGTCAATCGCTACATAGTGCGACATATCCGGCGGACATTTTGGCCCTCGGGATTCCGTCGGTCGCCAAATAAAGTCCTGCTAACTGGTAGTTTCCACGGGAGACACCGTCGCCCAGCGACCGTGAATGGTAAGGAAGGGGTCACGAGTTCGAGTCTCGTTCCGGGCTTCTCTGAAGGCGCTGCAAACCGGCTGGTTTGGTGGCTGATTGCAGGGCGAATCGAGCCCATCAGGATCCCGCCTATCTGCCACTAGCAGTCGTCGGATCACCTCGGCCGCCGCCTTTCGCACCTCCTCGTCCTCGTCGCCGAAGGCGGCTTCAAGTCCTTGTTCGCAGCGCGCCCGGCCAGCTCTTCCAGTTCGGGGGCTTCGTTTGCCGAGACGAAGACGCAAAGGGAGTCGGCCTCATGCAGGCGAGAGCCAAAGGCGCCCAGCACGCCCTCCCTGGAAAGTGCGCTGAGGGTCCAGCCGCCCCCGCGGCGTTCTCGGCGAGGACCTGCATCGCGCAGACAGCGCACCAGCGGTCCTCATAGCGAGCACCATACTTCGCCGCGGATCCGCCTTTGAGGGGCATCAGCGCCGATCCCGGTGGCGAGGCTTTCGGTCGGACCTCGCTGCCTCGCGGCCGTCCGACGGGGAGGCCTCCAGGGCCAGCTCCTCATAGAGCGCCTCCGTGTACGCGAGGCAGATCGCCCGGACCCGCTCCTCGGGCATCGCTCCCCGCAGCGCGCGAGCCGCCATCTCGATCCCGAGCCCGGCACGATTCCCGAAGAGACTGCGGAAACGGTCGACCGCCAAGGCGGTCGATGCGCCGGCGGCTGTGTCGGCGAGAAGCCCGTGCAGCGACGAGCCGACGACGGCGGGAGCTGCGGCCTGCATCAGCCGGACGACGTCGGAGGCGTCCTTGTCCTCGAGGCGCTCGGCTCTGTCGGCGTCGATCCGGTCGGCGATCTTGTGGGTCTTGGCGACCAGCAGTGCAGCGACCCCGGCGACTCGCAACCTAGCCGTGCGGCGGTCCTTCGGATCGAGCGCCGCCACGCTCATCACGTCGTTGTCGACGAGGGCCGCCTCCAGTCCACCCGTCTTGCGCGCGGAACGTTTGCCGTGGCCAGGTAGGCGTGCGCCACGGCTTCCGCCCTGTGGCGCAACCTCCGTCGGGACGATCAAGTCGACTGGAACGGTGATTCTGAGCCCGTCCACGGTGACCTGCTTCTGCCAGATCCCGGGCTCCGGCGAGCCCTGCAGTTCGGTCAACTCGAAACCGGCGGCCTCCATCAGCTCCTCCAAGGGAGGAGCGTCGGAGAGCCGGCTTGGATCGATGGCGAGGTCCCCATCGGTCGTGAACTCTGCAATCGGCAAGCTGCCCGGGCCCGTACGGAGGTAAACGGCCTGGGCGCCGGCAAGCACGACGGCGGCTTCGTGTGGCCGCAAGGCTTCGAGCGCGTCGAGCAGGACCCGCCGTGCGGCGACGTACTCGGGCGATCGATCGATCTCCCGCGGGCTCATCGCGCGTAGAGGGCCCGCAGCGAGTCGAGACGCCATGCGCCTTCGTTGTCCAGCATCCAGTCGAGGAGCGCCTCGCCCTCTGCTGGCATACGACCGTTGCCGGTGAGACAATCGACCGCGATCTGGGAGGGCGCTGCGTAGCGGAGCCCTCCGTCGGTCTGGTTGCGGTCGAATACGACCGGGTCGAAGGGTCGCAGGAGCATCACGTCGGCTCCCTCGTCAGCAGGGAGAAGTCCGAGGTCCGTTGCAAAGAGCGCCGGCACGTCGGAATAGACGAGCAGCAGCGCCGGGGAGGCGACCGGGGCGATCCGTCCGGCGGCGAACGAGCCGGTGATCGTGTTCCTGGTCCCGATGGCGGGGTCCGCGGCAGCCCTCGCGAGGAGCCGCTCGAGACCCTCAATCGCGATGAAACCCTGCCCGTCGTTGGCTTGGAAAACGTCGTAGGAGGTGGCCCACCGGCGAAGGAGGGCGACGATGTCGACGCTCTCGACAGGACCGCGGGGCGCACGCTCGATCAGCGCCTCGCGATTCAGCGTGTCCAGCAACCGCGAGACGTAGCCGGGTGCGAGGCCGGTCGCCTCGGCGATTTCCTGTAGGCCGTAGGGCGGGCGAATATCGATGAGCAGTCGGATCAGTCGTGCCGCCTTTGCCCCTCGGAGTTGGGCGCGGCCGCGCTCCTTGGGCCACGGGTTGCGCTCGGCGCCTGCGGTTTGAAAATAGAAGGGCGGATTGTCGATGCGCAGAAGCGCGTTGCCCGTGAGGTCGACATAGCTGATGTCCTCATCGGCCAGAAGCGCCTGGGCGCGGCGACTCAGCCAGGGGGTGACGACGAGGAGCGGGAGGTGGGCACCCAAGTTGCGGGCGGATTGCATCCGGGGAGAAAGCTCGCTGAGCACGGTTCGCGGCGAGACGACCTGCTTTTCCTCCACGACGATCGTGCTGAGGGAACCGTTGGGGCCTCTGAGGGTGATGCGGGCGTCCGCAGGGAGATCGGCTGCCTCAGCGCCTTGACCCGCCCCTTCAATTTCCCAGCCCCTTGGCATGCGCTCCTGAAGCCAGGCAACCACCTGATCGCTGAGTGAAGTTTCTGAAGCAGAAGAGTTTGCGCTCATCGCAAACCCAAGGATAACAGCAGAGTTTCCTCTTTCCGGGACTTTGCTCTAATCGCAAACAGGGCGATTTCGGCAAAAGCCTGCCCTTCTGCGCCTATCTCGGCTTAGCCGCAGGGCGCGGTCTCGATAGCGACCGACGCGGGCCGAGGGCGGGTCGCTCTTCCACAGGCGCAGCGACGGCTCCGGGGTGCGAGAACTGACGGATGGACCCGCCGAAGGTTCCGACAGCGAAGCGAGCGATTCGTCAGGCAAGCGCATGCTCTTCGTTCGCGTAGAGAATGAAGCCGGGTAGCCGATCTGTATCCGCGAAAACCGCGAGCTCCGACTGGGGCTTCGCACCCGAACGACGAAAGACATCGACCTCGGGCGAGCCGATGACGAGGAAGCGGTAACCGAGCACCTGAACGCTGCCACCGGCGTTGACCTCGGCGACTTCTTCGACTTCGAGGCTCGCCGCACGCCGGCACTCGACGCCGCCGCCGGCTTCCACGCCGTTCGCTACACGGTTCGCGCCGACCTTGCCGGTCGGCGGTTCGAGCAGTTCCCCGTCGACGTCGCGCTCACCGAAGCGTCGCCGATCCAGGCTGAGCCGCTTTCCGCTGCGAACTCACTGGGGTTCGCTGGGGTCGCAGCGTTACAGCTGCCGGTTATCTCGCTCGAGCAGCATGTTGCCGAGAAGCTCCACGCTTACGTCAAGGATCTCGTCGACCTCGTCCTGATCGGCGACCGCCGCCACCGTCACCCTGGGCGAGACCGTACGAAATGCTGGCTCGCGAGGTAGGGACCGCGCTCAACATCGAGGCTGGCCACGCAGCGGCCGCTCGGCTGATCGACCCCGTGCTCCGGTCGGAAGCCAGCGGTTGTTGGGACCCGAAGCACGGCGCTGGCGCTCGCGCGCATAGCTGCTTCGACAGAGGCCCTCAGCAGGTTTGGTGGATCGCCCCGGCCAATTCTCCAGCGGCGCGGGCGTCGTCTGCCATTCGGTCGACGACCTTCGCGATCAGCGTGATCGCCGCCCGGCAGGCCTCCTCCCCGATTGCCTCCACCTCGCGGTAGGCGCTCGCGGTCAGCAGCTCGCGCATCGCTTCGGCCTTGTTCTCGCCGGGAAGCGCGTCCGCCGGCAGGCCCATCAGCGTCTGGAGCACGAAATCGATCGTGACGACGGCGCCCATCAGCTCCTCGATCAGCTCCTGGGAGACAACTCGGATTCCTGGGTCGGGCGTGGCCACGAAGGGTTAAGGCCTGGCACAGACAAACTCTCCCCCTCGGGGCTCGCGATCCACTCTTGGACCGCCGCAACGGCAAGACTCTTAGGTCTGACGCTGGTCACTCGCGCCGTCGCCGACATTGCGAGCGCGGAGGTCGAGCTGCTCGATCCCCTCGCCCGCTCTTGACTCGGTCGGTTTCGAGGACGCCACCTCGTGGGCAGGTTTGGCGCCGATGAGGGGGGCCAGTGCGAGGAAGGTGAGGAACGGAGCCGCCCTCGGCAGCTTCGCCGCGCCGTCGGCGTGAAACGCTTCGTAGAGGATGCCGACCATCGCCCCCATCGTCGCCTCGAGCGTGATGGGCGAGAGGTCGGGCCGCTCTGCGAGGGCCGGCTCGAGTACCTCACGGAGGATTTCCATTTCAGCTCGATCGCGGATGGCGAGCGCCTTCTCGCCGCCCGAGTAGACCTCGGTCGTACGCAGCATCGCGAACTCGGGCTCGCAGGCGAAGAAGTTGCAGGTCTCTTCGACGACCACCTTGACTCCGCGGGGCCAATCAGGCGCGCGGCGGGCGCTGGGCAGGGCTGCGGCGAGGAGCTGGGCGCCGCTGGAGTGGAGAGCGGCGACGAGTAGGTCCTGCTTGTCGGCGAAGTATCGATAGAAGGTCGTCTGGGAAACCGAGGCGGCCGCACAGACCTCTGCGACGGTGGTTGCTCGATATCCCTTCTCGGACGCGACCGAGGCGAAGGCGCGGATGATGCGCTGTTCACTGCTCAGGGCCGCGAAGGGAGGCAGCTTGCCGACGTCCCTCTGGTTCGGCCGCCGGACCGTTCCACGCAGTGGGCCCGGTAGGTCCAGGTAGGACAGCGCCCAGTCCCAGAGCGCCGGCACCAGGTCGGGCAGCTCCGCCGTCCGGCGGCTCGCGATCCGGTTGTAGATCACTTTGTGGAAGCCGGCGACGATAGCCCGAGCGAGCTCCCCCGGCATCGCGACCCCGCCCGGAATCTCCTCCAGCGAGCGGCGGGCGAGCGTGGTGACTGTCTCGACCGCAGCGGCCATCGGGACCATGGCGGGTATCCCCGCCACGTAGTAGTCGACCAGGCAGGTCCGTGCCGCGGCCGGCTGGGCGACCGCGAGATCGACGAACGCCTCGAGCGCTCCCCGCGCCCGCCTTTCCACGTCGCCCTCGTCCTGCAGGCGCCGCTCCAGCACCGAGAGCGCCAGCCGCAGGATCTCGGCCTCCGCGGCGGCATAGCACTCGAATCTGTCCGAGAAGTGGGCGTAGAAGGTTCCCCGGGACAGACCCGAGACCTCCAGCAGGTCGGCCACGCCGGTGTTTGCGAGCCCCTGCCGCTCGCAGCAGACGACCATCGCCGCGAACAGAAGCTCACGCTGCCGGCGTTTGGCCTCCTCGCCCCGCGACCCCGGCGGAGGGCGCCGTTCGCGCAGCAGCTCCAGCGCACCCCAAGGCGTTTGCGGCATGTCAGCACGATATGCGGCATTGACGAAGGACGTGCTGGTCTCCCATTTTCTACCCGATGTAGTACATGCTCATTTGAGCATAAAAGGCGCCTAAAGCCTAAATCCCAACTTCTGATTGACAAACCAGTACGTTCATGTATAAGGTCGCCAACGCGATGGCCCGGACGCCGTCGCGTCCAGGGAAAACAGGAGGAGGAAAAAGCAGATGCAGGGAAACGCCCCGTCGGCGGCGGCCAGAGAAGACAACCGAGTCCAGATCCGTGGGGTGCTGGCGCTGCTCTTGGGCGCCGCCCTCTTTGCCTGCATCGGAGCCGGTAGCGCGTCCGCGGCCTGCCCGAACGAAGCCTTCCGCGTCGGCGCGTCGGCGCTGCTGCCGGAATGCCGCGCCTACGAGCAGGTCTCGCCGGTCGACAAGAACGGCAGCGGCGTGCTGATGCAAATCGAGGCCTCGGCCGCGCTCTCGGGCGACGCCGCCAACTTCTACTCGGCGACCGCCTTCGCCGGCGCCCCCAGCAGCCCCCTGATGAACGGGTACATCGCCCGCCGCGGCGCCGACAACTGGACCACGGAAAGCACCAGCGCCCCGCTCACCAACATCGGCAACCTCGTCATCTTCTCCAACCCGGCCAACTCGGCCGAACTCGACAAGAGCTTTCAGTACGGCACCACCGCGCTGACGCCGGGCGCGGTCGAAGGCGGCTCGAACATCTACGTGCGCGACAACCTCACCGGCGAGCACAGCCTGGTCGCCGCCAAAGAAGGAAACGCGCTCTTCCAGAACACCGCCGGCTTCAGCACGGGGCGCTACCTCGACGCGACGCCGGACTTCAGCCACGTCGTCTTCACCACCGCCGTCCAGCTGCTGCCGGAAGCGGACCCCAACGGCTCCAACGTCTACGAGTTCACCGGCGGCGAACTGCGCGTCGTCAACCGGCTCCCCGACGGCACGGTCACCCCGGGCGGCGGCCGCGCCGAGCCGAACGGCGGCACGCCGTGGGCCCACGCGATCTCCGACGACGGCTCGCGGATCTACTTCAACTCCGACGACAGCGGAACCACGCCGCTCTACATGCGCGAAGACGGCGCCACGACCATCCCGATCTCCGCCTCGCAGAAAACCGGGGAAGAAGGGGTTGTCGCCCCGGCCAACTTCTACGCGGCTTCCGCCGACGGCTCGATCGCCTACTTCTCGAGCACCTCGAAACTGACGGACGCCTCGACGGCTTCGCCGGGCCTCTACCGCTACGACGTCGAAAGCGGGCAGTTGACCGACCTCTTCGCCGGTCTCGCGGTGGCGACCGGGTTCCGGCGGGTCATGGCGGTCAGCGAGGACGGCTCCCACGTCTACTTCGCCGCCCGCGGCGCGCTCACCCCGGGCAGCGTCGACGCCGGGACCACCGGGGCGAACCTCTACCTCTGGCACGCAGGCACGCTCAAACACATCGCCCTGCTGCCGGCGACTGCGCGCGAAACGCAGGGACCGTCGGAGCGGATGGCGAGCCCGAGCGGAGACCAGTTCGCCTTCGCCACCGTCGCGCCGTTGAGCCCGGAAGACCCGAAAAGCGCCGCCTGCCCGGGCACCTCGACCACGAACGAACTCTGCCGCGACGTCTACAACTACGACACCGCCACCGGCCTCGTCACCTGCCTCACCTGCACCGGGGCGCCTGGGCTCGGCCACTCGCACCTCGGCGGCCAGGAATTCAAGGAACGGGGGATGGGCGACCGCTTCCCGCTCTCGGTGCTCGAGGACGGGTCGGTCTTCTTCGACACTCCGAACCGGCTCCTGGTCGGCGACGTCAACGGCGTCCAGGACGCCTACGGGTGGCGCCAGGGCGCCCGCTGGCTGGTCTCGACCGGGACCGACCCGGCGCCGTCCAACTTCGCCGACGCCTCGCCCGACGGCAGCAACGTCTTCCTGCGCACCGGGGAGCCCCTCGTCCCGCAGGACGTCGACGCCAACAACGACGTCTACGTGGCGCGGGTGAACGGCGGCCTCGCCGGCCAGTACCCGCCAGCGCCACCGCCGCCCTGCGAAGGAGAAGCCTGCCGGAGCGGCTCCACGCCGACTCCGGCGCCGGCGCCGTCGCCCGGCACCGAAGGGCTGCAGGCCGACGACAACCTGCCCGCCGAGTGCCTGGCGCTGGAGCGGAGCGCACGTGCGGCCGACCGCAGGGCCGGTGCCCTGCGGGGCAAGGCCCGGAAGGCGGGCAAGGCCGGCAACAGGAGGGCCGCCCGCAAGCTGCGCGGGAAGGCGCGCAAGCAGCAGAAGAAGGCCAATCGACTGGGCGCGCAAGCGCGGAACTGCGGAGGGCAGGGCTGATGAATCGCAAGCTGATCACCATTCTCGTCTCGCTGGCACTGCTCGCCCTCACCCCGGGGGCCGCTCAGGGCGCCTTCGGGATCAGCGACTTCGAGGTGTCGCTGCAGGACTCGAGCGGTGAACCCCTGCTCGACGCCGGGGCGCACCCCGACTTCACGACCGAGATCGCCCTGAACAAGGTCATCGACTCCGAAAGCGGGGACGAAGGCCCCGACGGCAACGCGCGGAACATCGAGGTGACGCTGCCGCCGGGCTTCATCGGCGATCCCACCCAGGTCCCGACCTGCTCCCTTGCGGGGCTGGTCGGATCGGGGCCGGCCGCCGAATGCGACCCGGAGGCCCAGGTCGGCATCGTGACGGTGACCAACTACGTGAGCGGCTTTTCGGCCGAATCGACGCTGCCGGTCTACAACATCGACCCGCCGGTCGGAGTCGGCGGCCAGTTCGCCTTCAACTTCCTCAACGTGCTGGTCTTCATCAACTCCGGCGTCACCAACGACGGCCGGTACACGCTCACCTCGAAGATCTCGGAGATCTCCCAGGGCCTGGCGATCGGCGACACCAAGCTGACCCTCTGGGGAGTGCCGGCCGACTCCTCCCACGACCTCTGGCGGGTCGAAAAAGGCGGGTTCAACCTGCCGTCCCCCGAACCGGTGCCGAGCACGGCGCCGCGCAAGCCGATGTTGAGCAACCCGACCGCCTGCCCGGGCACGCCGCTCACCTTCACCGTGCGCGCCAACTCCTGGCAGGACCCGACCTACGACGAAGCCGGCGTCGACACGGACGGTGAAGGCAATCCGCTGGTGATCGACGACTGCGCCGCCGTACCTTTCGACGCGGCGATCGAAGCGGAGCCGACCTCGAACGAGGCGAGCTCGCCCACGGGGCTCGACCTGACGATCACGGTGCCGCAGAGCGAGGACCCCGACCAGCCGGCGACGGCGCTGCTGCGCGACGCGATCGTCACCTTCCCCGAGGGGATGGGGGTCAACGCGGCCTCGGCCGGCGGCCAGGAGACCTGCTCCGAAGCGCAGGTCAAGCTCGACAGCGAAGCGGCGGCAGAGTGCCCTGACGCTTCGAAGATCGGCACCGTGCGGATCGACTCGCCGCTGCTCGAGAACCCGCTGCTCGGCGAGGCCTACCTCGCGGAGCAGGCGCAGAACAAGTTCGGATCGCTGCTCGCGGTCTACTTCACCGTCGACGATCCCCAGAGCGGCACCGTGCTGAAGCTCGCCGGCAAGGTCGAGCCGGACCCGCAGACGGGCCGGCTCACGGTGACCTTCCCCGACAACCCGCCGCTGCCGTTCGAGCGGATGGAGGTCCACATGTTCGACGGGCCGCGGGCGTCGCTGATGACGCCGCCGACCTGCGGCACCCACACGACCACGGGCGAGTTCCGCCCCTACACCGGGAACGCCCCGGTCGTCGCGAGCGACAGCTTCGCGGTGACCTCCGGCCCCGGCGGCGGCGCCTGCCCGAACGGCGCCTTCGCCCCCGGCCTGCAGGCCGGGACGATGGACCTCATCGCCGGCGAGCACTCGCCCTTCCTGCTGCGGCTGACCCGCCCGGCCGGAATGCCGGCGCTGCAGACGGTCGACGTCTCGCTGCCGAGCGGCCTGCTGGCCAGGCTCGCCGGCACGCCCTACTGCCCGGACGCCGTGCTCGCCGGCATCCCCGCCGCCGCTGGCACCGGCGCCGGGCAGCTCGCTTCGCCGAGCTGCCCGGTTGCCTCGCGGGTCGGCAGCGTGGCGGTGACCGCCGGCGTCGGCTCCAGCCCGTTCCCGCTGGAAACCGGCAGCGCCTACCTCGCCGGTCCATATAAGGGAGCGCCGCTCTCGCTGGCGTTCGTAACGCCGGCGCTGGCCGGTCCGTTCGACCTCGGCAACGTGGTCGTCCGCGCCGCCCTGCACGTCGATCCGGCCACGGCGAGGGTGCGGGCGGTCAGCGACCCGCTGCCGACCCTGCTGCACGGCATCCCGCTCGAGCTGGGCGAAGTGCGGGTCCTGCTCGACAAGCCCGGCTTCACGCTCAACCCGACCTCGTGCGCACCGAAGCTGATCGACGCCGAGATCGGCTCCGCCGCCGGGTCGACCGCCGCGCTAGCGAAGCCGTTCCAGGTGACGCGCTGCCGCGGCCTCGGCTTCGAGCCGCGGCTGTCGCTGCGGCTGAAGGGCGGCACGAAGCGTGGGAAGTACCCGGCGCTGACGGCGACCCTGCGGATGCGCGGCGGCGAAGCCAACATCCGCCGCGCCTCGGTGGCGCTGCCGCGCTCGGAGTTCCTCGCCCAGGAGCACATCCGCACGATCTGCACGCGGGTGCAGTGGGCTGAGGACAGGTGCCCGAAGGCGTCGATCTACGGCCGCGCCGAAGCGGTGACGCCGCTGCTCGACGAGCCGCTGAGGGGTCCGGTCTACCTGCGCTCCTCCGACAACCAGCTCCCCGATCTGGTCGCCGACCTCGAGGGCCAGATCGACATCGAGCTGGTCGGCCGCATCGACTCGTTCAAACGCGGCATCCGCACCACGTTCGAAAGCGTCCCCGACGCCCCGGTCAGCAGGTTCGTCCTGCGCATGCGGGGCGGCAGCAAGGGCCTGCTCGTCAACAGCCGCAACATCTGCCGCGGCAAGCACCGCGCCACCGTGGAGATGGATGCCCAGAACGGACGTGGCCATGACTTCGAGCCGGTGGTGAAGCCCAGGTGCGGGAAGAAGCTGAGAAGGAGCGGGAAAAAGAGCCGGTGAGGCAGCAATGACCTCCCTCCGCTCCTCGATCGGGCTTGAGGCGAGCTTGTCCCGCTCGTCCTCATGAGACAGCTGGAGCACACACGACCCAGCTGACGGGGGCGTCCGCAATCTCCCTGTGCGTCAACGCCCCCTCGAAGCACACAGCGCGTCCCCCGGGGGAGCTTCCCCTCTCCCCCGGGGGCGAGCGCTGACGAATCCGGTCACCGGCATCGGCATCGAGCTGTCGGACCCGTTCGCGCCTGTAGGCTCCCGGCGTGGACTTCGCTCTGACCGACGAGCAGGAGGACTTCGTCGACGCGATCCGGGACTTCTGCGATCGCGAGTGCGGGACGCCCGATCAGCGCGAGCGGCTGACCGACGGCTACCGCGAGCACCACAACTTCGACATCTACAAGCAGATGGCCGAGCTGGGCTGGCTCGGAGTGACGATCCCGGAGCAATACGGCGGCTCCGGCGGGACGATGCTCGACGCCTGCCTGTTCATGGAGGAGACCTCGCGCGGCCTGGCGCCGATCGGCGGCTACGCGACGACGCTGATCGTCGCCGGCGCCACCCAGCGCTTCGGCAGCGAGGCGCAGAAGAAGGAGATCCTCGGCGGCATCGCCTCCGGCTCGGTCGAGGCGATCGCGATGACCGAGCCCGAGGCCGGCTCCGACGTCGGCGCCCTCTCCTGCCGTGCCGAGCGGGTCGACGGCGGCTACGTCCTCAACGGCCAGAAGGTCTTCTGCTCCAACGCCCACATCTCCGACCACGTCCTCGTCGTCTGCCGCACCGATACCGGCGGCAGCAAGCACGAGGGCCTGACGATGATCTGGGTGCCGCGCGGCGTCGAGGGGATGGAGGTCGTCCCGATCGAGACGATGGGCGGCCGCGAGACCAACCACCTCTACTTCACCGACTGCCCCGCCGAGGCCGACGCGGTGCTCGGCGAGGTCGACCAGGGCTGGATGCAGCTGATGGCGGGCCTCAACGTCGAGCGCCTGATCCTCGCCGCGACGATGCTCGGCATCGCCCAGCGGGCGATGGACGACCTGCTGCTCTACGTCAAGGAGCGGCGCCAGTTCGATCGCCCGATCGGCTCCTTCCAGGCGCTCCAGCACCGCATCGCCGACCTCGCCACCGACCTCCAGGCGGCGCGCCTGATGACCCACTGGGTCGCGACGCTGGTCGACGAGGACCCGGACCGGATGCTGCCCCAGCAGGCCTCGATGGTGAAGCTCTTCGTCACCGAGGTCGCCAAGCGCACCACCCTCGAGGGGATGCAGATGATGGGCGGCTACGGCTACTCCTCCGAGTACGACATGGAGCGCCTCGTCCGCACCTCGCTGGTCTCCACCATCTACGGCGGCACCTCCGAGATCCAGCGCAACATCATCGCCAAGACGCTCGGGCTCTAAGCAGTCGCTGCGAGCTTGGTGCCGTCGACGAGCGCCGGCTCGCCGATGTGGAAGCCCTGCGCGTAGTCGACGTCGAAGGCGCGGACCATCGTCAGCGTCTCGGAGTTCTCGATTCCCTCGGCGACCGTCTCCTGGCCGAAGGCCTTGGCGAACTGGACCAGCGCCTGGACCAGGCGCTGGTCGGTGGGGGAGGTGGGCAACTCGCGGATGAAGTCGACGTCGATCTTGAGGTGCTGGATCGGCAGTTCTTTCAGGTAGGCGAAGGAGCTGAAGCCGGTGCCGAAGTCGTCGAGGCCCAGCCCGCAGCCCATTTCGGTCACCGCGTCGGCAAACGCCCGCGCCCGGTCCATGTTCGAGATCGCCGCCGTCTCGGTGATCTCGAAGTCGAGCCAGGCCGGGTTGAGCCCGTCGGCGATCGCGCGCCGGACGTCGGCGATCAACCGCGGGTCCGAGAGCGAGGCGCCGCTGACGTTGACGGCGATCGGC
>DASUQZ010000288.1:0-2295 GCA_036280335.1 Solirubrobacterales bacterium | reverse complement strand
GGCGATGTCGTCGAATCCATAAGCCCGGCGCCCCTTCTTGCCGCGGCCGATTTCAATTTCCAAGTCAATCCTCCAAGGCGTGGCGTTGAACCACTGAGCCTACACTTCGGCGGGGACCTCCAAATCGTGCACCGAGACCTCGCCGAGCAGGCGCTCGACCTGGTTGCGGTCGACGGTGCCGGCGCCGAAGTGCTGGGTCGACTCGGCCCCGCAGGCGACCCCGTAGGCGAGGCAGTCCTCGGGCGAGCGGCCCTCGTAGCGGGCGGCGACGTAGCCGGCGACGAAGGCATCCCCGGAGCCGACCGAGGAGACCGGCTCCAGCGGCTCGGTGTGGACCTCGAGCAAGCGCCGCGAGTTGCCCTCGCCGACCGCGGCGACGCAGCCGTCGGGACGGGTGATCGCCGCCTCGCTCGCCCCCAGGCGGACCAGCTCCAGGAGGCCCTGGGCGAGGTCGGAGCGGTCGGCGAACTCCTGCCCCACCAGCTCCTCGGCCTCGCGCTCGTTCGGGGTCACCATCGAGGCGCCGGCGCGCACGCCGGCCAGCATCGCCTCGCCCTCGGCGTCGAGGACGACGGGGACGCCGCGGCGATTGAGGTCATCGACCAGGCGCGCGTAGAGGTCGTCCCCCGCCCCCGGCGGCACCGAGCCGGCGAGGACGCAGATCTTCGCCCCGCTCGCCAGGTAGCCGATCCGGTCGAAGAGCCGCTTCACCTCCTCCGCGCTGACGGCGGGCCCGCGCTCGTTGATCTCGGTCTGTTCGCCCGAGGTGGGGTCGATCACCGCCAGGTTGACCCGGGTCTCGGAGGCGATGCGGGTGAAGTCGGTGAGCACGGACTCGTCCCGCAGCTGTTCGAGCACGCGGGTCCCGGTCGGGCCGCCGACGAAGCCGCTGGCGATCACCGGGCGGCCGAGCAGGCTGAGGGCGCGGGCGACGTTGATCCCCTTCCCGCCGGCCACGGTGCGGCTCTCGACGGCGCGATGGCGCCGGCCGAGGCGGAAGTTCGGCACCGCGACCGTGCGGTCGATCGCCGCGTTCAAGGTCACCGTGAGGATCACTTGGCCTTCATCCCGATCTCTGCTCCTGGACTAGTTTCCGCGCGCGCCGGCGCAGCAGCGCCAGCGCGACCATGAGTATCACGAAGATCGCGACCGCGATAGGGATCAAATTGTCCGCGAGGAATGAGCGGGCGCGGTCGAAGGCGCTTGCCTGCGGGATCGAGCGGCTGGCGCGGAGGGCGACCGAACCGACCCTGCGGCCGGCGACGAACACCGTCACCTCGCCGAGCGGGGCGCCGCGGCGGACCGGCCCCTCGACCTCCTCCGGAGCCCGCACCCGCACGTCGACCTCCTGACCGCGGCGGACGCCGACCTGGAGCGAGCGGGCCGCCCGCAGCGGTAGCCGGCCGCCGGAATAGCGGATCTCAGGGTCGGCCATCTCCTGCCCGCGCTCGACCGGTAACCGGCGCTGGTACTGGGAGAACCCCCATTCGAGCAGGGCGAGGCTGTCGTCGAAGCGTTCTTCGTCGGTCCAGGTGCCGACGACGGCGGAGGCGAGGCCGACGCCGCGGCGCTGACCGGAGCCGACGAGGACGTAGCCGGCGCCGAAGGTGTGGCCGGTCTTCACCCCGGTCACCCAGGGCGCCATCAGCAGCAGCTCGTTGATCGTCTCGATCCGCCGCGGCGGCCGCAGGCTGCGCAGCTTCGCTTCCCGCGAGTCGGCGATCCTGGCGAAGGCAGGTTGTTGCAACAACCTGCGGGTTAGGGCCATCAGATCGAGGGCGCTGGAGTAGTTGCCCTTCTGGTCGAGCCCGATCGGGTTGGCGTAGTGGGTGTGGGCGAGGCCGAGCGCGGCCGCGTAGCGGTTCATCTCGGCGACGAAGCGCCCGTCCGAGCCGGCGGCGGCGACTGCGAGCGTGTGGGCGGCGTCGTTGCCGCTCTGCAGGATCAGCCCGTAGAGGAGGTCGCGAACGCTGACCCGCTCCCCCGCGTGCAGACCCATCAGCGACTCGCCGTATTCGGCGTCATACGGCGCCGCGTGGACGATCTTGCCGAGCGGCAGCTCCTTCATCGCCACATAGGCGGTCATCAGCTTCGTGGTGCTGGCGATCGGCAGCTCGCGGTTGCCGGCGTGGGAGGTGAGAACGTCGCCGGTGCGGGCGTCGATCAGCGCCCATGAGCGCGCCGCCAGTTGCGGGCCGGGCTGCTCGAGCGCAGGCGCGCCTTGGGGCGGCGTCGCGGTCTGGGGCTCCGCCACCGCGCCGGCCGGCGGCAGCAGGCAGAGCAGCGCCGCGAGCA
>DASUQZ010000287.1:0-2844 GCA_036280335.1 Solirubrobacterales bacterium | reverse complement strand
CGATGTGCCCGTGATGCTCAGAGAGGCTCCGAATGGAGAGGTCGAGATGGCCGTAATTGTTCGACGTCCTGAAGATTTCGGAGTTGCTTCAAGGTGGCTGCACTCCGGCTTGGAGCCCAGCCGAAATGCTTGGCTTGCTGCCCCCATCTCTCTATCCACCGACTCAAGCAAACGCGCCGAACAGGTGGCATCGGTTTTGACCCACTTCCGCGTGGGGAAAGTGTTGAAGGTTTCAAGTCCAGATATTGACAAGCGCGAGATCACCTCTGATGAAGAAAAAGCGACGGGCGACAAGTTCCTGGAGATCATGAGGCGTGCGCAGTATCGAACTGGGCTTACGGATCTCGCAGTTGTCGCCGAGCGGGTTGCGGCAGATTCCGGTCTATTGAGTGGTCTTACGGCATTTCTCTGGACTCATGAGTCGAACAGTGGCGGGCGGAAGGCCATTGTTTCTATACGTCTAAAACAGCGGCCTGGGCGGGATAATCACCTTGAGCTGACCTGGACGGCCGGCCGAAACTATGTGGAGCGCGAAGCTCCAAGGCTTGACGACGAGCAGATGCATGACATGACTCCTGTTGACTGGGACATGCATTCAAAGCGGGAATACATGCTGGAAGCATTTGCTGATGTTGCCGAGGCGCTGAGCGGAAAGGCTTCTGGTGCAGCCAATTCCCTGGAAGTTCAGCGATCTGAGCAGCGGGCATAAGTCTTCAACCCGCCGATCCGCCTGCATGTCTTAGTGCTCGAACAGCGGCTCGCCGCTGAGACCGTCGAGCGGCACGCCGCAATGTGCCGCGACGGTGGCGGGGATGTCGGTGATGCGAGCGGGACGGCTTAGGGTGCGGGCCTTCCCGGTGCCCGACGCCAGGATCGCCCAGGCGTCGGCGTCGGTGTGGTTGCCGGTGCGGCCGCTGCCGTAGCCGCGGCGGCGGACGGTGCCGAAGCGGGGGGAGTGGAGGGCGTCTAGGACTATGGAGGAGGTGGGGCGCCAGCGGATGGCTAGGTCCGGGAGACGGTCGGCGGCGGGGCCTTGGTAGGTCGCGGCTACCTCGTCCACGGCTATTACGGCGGGCTCGCCGTCGGGGTCGCGGAAGTCGAGCAGGCCCTCGCGGATCTGGGCGATCAGCTCGGGGGCTTCGCTGTCGTCGACTATGCCGTCGCGCTCTCGGCCCTTGCGGTTGAGGAAGACGTAGCCCTGGTTGTCCGCCGGGTGGGCGAAGGCGCGGGTCTGGGTCCAGTCGACGCCGCGCAACTCGAGGCGAGCAGTTAGCTCCAGGGCCAGCTTGTCCGGCATCGCCGCGGCGACGGCGGAGCGGACGCGGCCGGAGAGGGCGGCGCGGAGCTTCCAGATCGCGCCGGAGTCGGAGTCGGCGCCATCTTCGGCATCCGCGCCGGTCGTGGATCTCCCTTCGCTGAGAACGGCGGTCAGCATCTCCGGCAGCAGGTCGGCGCGGCTGGTGTTGACGTCCATCCCCAGCACCGAGCAGGCGATCACGTCGCAGTCGTCGGGAAGCGCATCAAGGACGCGGCCGAGCTGGGCGTCGACCTCTTCGTAGACCTCGGCGAGCGCACCGTCCAGGCGCCGGCGCTCCTCGTCGGAAATCGCGTCGGGGCCGATGTAGCTCGGCACCTCCCAGAGGCGGTGCCCGGCCAGGTGGGGCGCCGCGAAGACGATCCAGGCGAGGTCGAAGCTCCGCTCTCCCAGTCGCTCGATCGCCAGGTCGGCGACCCGCTTGGGCGCGGCCAGGAAGCGCTCGCGCAGGCGGCGCAGTTCGCGCGGGCTCTGGGCGCCGAAGACCTCGGTCACGTCGGGCGGGCGGCCGTGGCGCCGCCGCGGCTCGCGGTCGCCGCCCTCGGGCACCGACCAGCGCTCGAGCACGACCCGCTCCCGCATCCCCCAGCCGCAGGTCAGCGCCCCCTGCGCCTCGTGCGGGCGGTGGCACTCGTAAGGGTCGATCGCCAGCGTGCTGCGCCCCTGGCGCCCGAGCAGGTCCCAGATCGGCGGCGGCGCCTCGAAGCTGCCGGCGAGCCGGATGCGCTGGTCGCCCGCGGCCCACTGGAAGGGATAGAAGAGGCCGTGGTCGCCGACCTCGACCCCGCGGTAGAGGTCCTGGTAGGCGCTGGCGGGGAAGTGGGCGGCCGGAGTCTGCAGCTCCACTTCGGTGCCGCGGCGGCGCAGGGCCTCCAGGTTGGGCAGGCGGCCTTCGCCCCCGAGCCGCTCGAGCAGCCGGGCGCTGGCGGCGTCGAACTGGATGACCGCGATCACGCCGGCACCTCGGTGGGGGTGACGGTGACCTCGGCGCCGCCGAGCTCGGCCGAGCGACGAACGGCCTCGACGACGGCCATCACGGTGGCGCCATCACGCGCGGTCGCAAGCGGCGTTCGTCCTTTGTCGGGAATAGACCGAGAAAGGACGAACGCCGGGTCGGCCGTGGGGACGTCCTGCAGTGCTTCGAGCTGGCGGCCCAGCGAGAGCGCGAGTGGGTCGGGCGCGCTGCGCAGCCGCGCGAGCCGGCCGCGCACCTGCCCGAGGACGCTGCGGCCGAGCAGCCTGCCGCCGCGGTCGCGGACCTCGACCCGCTCGCGGTAGCGCCGGTCGGTTGCGCAGCGGATGCGGGCGCGGCCGCGGCTCAGCTCCAGCTCGAACCGGGCGCTCTCGTGGTCGACCACCGCTCGCCGCACCGCGACGGGGGAGGCGCCGCTGAGGTGGCAGGCGAGGTCGATCAGGTGGACCCCGGCATCGAGCAGGGCCTCGTCGCGTGCCTCGTGCGCGCCCCAGGCCGAGCGCTGGAAGCGCAGCTCCAGATCCAGCTCCAGCCATCCTTCGGCCGGGATCGCCTC
>DASUQZ010000286.1:0-2233 GCA_036280335.1 Solirubrobacterales bacterium | reverse complement strand
GACCGCCTTGCGTGCGATTTCCGCGGCCTTCCTGTTGATTTCCAGCGTCTGCTCGCCGAGCCCCCACTCGTCCAGCTTCAGCCGCGAGCCCTGGAAGGTGCCGGTCTCGACCACCTCGGCGCCGGCCTCCAGCATCGAGCTGTGGACCCCTTCGATCACGTCCGGCCGGTTCAGGACCAGCGCCTCGTGGCACTTGCCCTCGAGCCCGCCGTAGTCCTCCTGCGTAAGGTCGAACATCTCCAGCGTCGCGCCCATGCCGCCGTCGAAGACGACGACGCGCTCGCGAGTTGCGGCTATGTAGTCCCGCTCCGGCATGAACCTACAAAGGTACCGGGGCGCTGACTAAAGGCTGCGGCTAGCGCTTGAGCCCGAGTTTGCGGCGCCAGTCGCGGGCGCCGAAGAAGCGGGAGATGGGGGCGAGGAGGCGGCGGCGGGTCTTGGTGTACGGGTACCAGGTCGGCTCGCGCTTGCCGCCGAAGCGGGTGATCACGAGGGACTCGGAGCGGCAGTACTTCTTGATCCCGCCTTCGCCGTGGCGGGTGCCGATCCCGGACTGCTTCCAGCCGCCCATCGGCACGTCCATCGCGAAGTAGTTGACGAGGACGTCGTTGACGTTGATCGCCCCGCACTCGACCCGGCGGGCGACCTGCTCGGCGTGCTCGCGCTCGCCGAAGACCGAGCCGGAGAGCCCGTAGGGGCTGTCGTTGGCGAGCTTGATCGCCTCATCGGCGTCGCTCACCTTCATCACCCCGACGACCGGGCCGAAGGTCTCCTCGCGCATCACCTTCATCGAGTGGTCGACGTCGACGAGGACGGTCGGCTCGAAGTAGTCGCCGGGCCCCTCGACGCGCTTGCCGCCGGTGAGGGCGCGGGCGCCGGAGGAGAGGGCGTCGCCGACGTGGTCCTCGACGATCGCGGTCTGGTTCGGCGAGGTCATCGCGCCGACGTCCTTGGGGTCGCGGGCGTCGTCGGCGCCCTGGCGCAGGCGGCCCACCTCTGCCGTCAGCTTGGCCAGGAACTGGTCGTAGACCGGCTCCTCGACGTAGATCCGCTCGACCGACATGCAGATCTGGCCGGAGTTCATCATCCCGCCCCAGGCCGCCGCGTTGGCGGCCCGGTCGAGGTCGGCGTCGGCGAGGACGATCATCGGATCCTTGCCGCCGAGCTCGAGGCTGACCGGGGTCAGCGTCTCCGCCGCGCGGGCCATCACCCTGCGGCCGGTGCGGTCGGAGCCGGTGAACTGGATGAAGTCGACGGCGTCGACCAGGGCACCGCCGGTCTCGCCGACGCCGTGGACGCAGTCGAAGACGTCGGGACCGCCGATCTCGTGCTTCCAGGCCTCGACCACTTCGGCCACCCCGAGGGGCGTGAACTCGGAGGGCTTGACGACCACCGCGCAGCCCGCCTGCAGGGCCGGGATCGCGTCGCCGAGGGAGAGGATCAGCGGGAAGTTCCAGGGGCTGATGATGCCGACGACGGGGTGGGGCCGGTACTGGATCCGCAGCTTCTTCGCCGCCAGCAGGGGGGTGTGGGGGCGGACGCTCTCCTCGCCGATGAAGCTCGCCGCCCGGGTGCCGTAGAAGTTGATCAGGTCGGCCAGGTAGCCGGGCTCGTTGCTGGCGTCGGCCCGGACCTTGCCGGTCTCCGCCTGCATCGTGTCCAGGACCCGCTCTTCGTTGTCGAGCAGCCAGTCGCGCAGCTTGCCGAGCCAGTGGTAGCGGCCCTCGATCCCCATCGCCTCCCACTCGGGCTGATTGCCGCGGACGCGGGCGACGGTCGCGGCGACCGCCTCGGGAGAGTCGATCGGAACCGTCTTGATCAGCCCGCCCGTCGCTGGGTTGTGGACCTCGATCGCGTCAGCCGCTGCCGACGCCCCGTTCGACTCGGTGCTACGTGCCGCCGTTCCGCTCTCCACCACTGCTCCCTTCGCCCGTTTGGCTGGTCAGCCAACTGTAGCGGCGAATCAGAGCTGGGTGGCGATCAGCCCGATCAGGGCGACGACGAGAGCGAGGGTGAGCCGGTCGAAGCGCGTACCCAACCCCTCCATTCGCCGATCCAGCCCCTCCAGGCGCTGGTTCACTTCGTCGAAACGCTGGTTGACCCGCTTCGAGAACTCGTCGAGGCGCTCGTCCGTCCAGCTTTCTCTCGGCGTCATCAGGTGCATGAAAGCAACTGTAGACAATAAATTGCTACCTGTGGCGCGCGGAAAAGTAAAACCTTCGGAACTTCAGCG
>DASUQZ010000285.1:0-5580 GCA_036280335.1 Solirubrobacterales bacterium | reverse complement strand
CCTGCCGGCAGGCGCCGGGGTCGACGCTCCGCCCGGGCAGATCTTCGTCCGCGACCGGATCGCCGACTCGACCACCCTCGTCACCGCCAAACGCGACCTCGGCAGCGGCGCGATGACCGCGCTGCCGGCCGGGGGCGCGGCCGGCGCCGCGATCAGCGCCGACGGCACCACCGTCGCCTGGGCAGGCGGCAACGCCGGCGACCAGACGCGCTTCCTCGGCGGCGAGACGCCCGACTCGAACTTCCTCTACTACCTCTGGCGCCGCATCGCCGACGGCCCGGCGGCACCGACCCGCCGCATCACCGGCCTCGCCGATCCCGACGATCCCGCCTGCCCGCAGGGCTCGTCCAGCAACTTCGACCAGACCTCGACCGGCCCCTGCTACGGGCCGCTGACCGACCAGGAGGCGAACCGGTCCAGCATCAGCGGCCAGCTGCCGGCCTTGAGCGGCGACGGCCGCACGGTCGCCTTCCTGACCGGAGCCGGCCCCCGGCCGCGCGCCTTCACGGGCCCGGGCCTGGACCTGTACGTGACCCGGATGGACCCGGGACTGACGCGCAAGGCGGCGACGGTGGAGCTGACCCGCGACACCGTCGGCACCGACGCCGCCACCGCCTCGCCGCTCGGCAGCGTCGCGATGTCCTCCAGCGGCCGCTACCTGGCGGTGACCACGGTTCGGACCGAGTTCGTGCTGCCCGCCCTGCAGCAGGTCGGCGAACCCCGCGTCGTCCCCGGCCCCCGCGAGCTCTACCTGATCGATCGCGAGACGGGCACGATCGAGCGGGTCACCCGCTCCTACTCGGAAGGGGACATCGGCGCCGACGTGCTGAACGGGGTGACGCTGTCGGCCGACGGCTCGCGGATCGCCTTCGCGTCCTTCGCTGCCAACCTCTTCTTCGGCGACGCCAACCAGACCGTCGACGCCTTCGTGGCCGAGCGGGTGGCGGAGGAACCGCCGGGGCCGCCGCCCCCGCCGCCCGGCTCGGGCGGCGAGTCGAGCATCGAAGAGGACCGCGGCCCGAGCATCGCGGTCCGCGCCAGGGAGAAGCCGGGCGGGGTGGTCGAGCTGACCGTCTCGGTGCCGGCGGCGGGCGGGGTCAGGGCCGTCGCCAGGGCGGCCGCCGGGAGGCCCCGCAGGCAGCGCACCCTCGCCGCCGCGAGCGGACGCGCCCGCGGGCTCTCCCGCAGCAAGGTGAAGCTGTTGCTGCGGCCGGTCGCGCGCTACCGGCCGGAGCTGCGGCGGCGCGGCGTCATCGCGGGCCGGGCGATCGTCACCTACGTCGCCGCCCGCGGTGGCCGCCGCGCCTCGGCAACGCGCCGGATCAGCTTCCGCCAGCGGCTCGGCAAGGGCGGCAGAGCGCCCCGAAGGTGAAGCGCCCGTCACCCACCGGTGACGATCTGGTTACGCCGCTGACAACGAGATGTGAATGCGGCGTAGAAGTCCTGTGAAAGCGCTTGACAGAGCCATTTCCAGCCATTGAGGTGGCGCCGCAAGGTTAGATCGATGAAAGGAATGACTCAAATGAGCCGCACCTTCAGCGCCCCCCGACGGGGGATGCGCGCGGGCGTGGCAGGGGCACTGGCCCTGCTGCTCTCGGCGCTGGCGGCGCTCTGCCTCACCACCCGGGCAGACGCAGCCTTCACCACCGGCAAATGCGCCGGATCAGACATCGTGGGCCGTGGCGCCTCGTTCGCGCGTGACGCCCACAACGTCTTCATCAACAACTTCCAGCCGATCTACTGCGCCGGCACCCCGGCGCTCTCCGGCGTCACCTACGAAGCCCTGGGCAGCGGTGCCGGCCGGCTTTCGATGAAGGTGCGGGAAACCGGCGGTCCCCGCTTCGGCATGACCGACGAGCCGCCCACCCCGGTCGAAATCGAACAGATGAACGCCGGGACCGGCAGCGAACCGCCCGAAAGCGACGTCAACGAAGGCGACAACGGCCAGATCCACGTGATCCCGGCGGCCGTCGGCGCGGTCGCGCCGCTGGTCAACTTCCCGGACAACTGCGACGTCAACCTGCTCCCGGCAGGCGCCAAGACCGCCGAACAGAACCTCGACGGGGACGGCGTCGAAGACGACGTGATCCGGGTGCGGTTCAGCAAGTCCCAGTACGAGAACGTCTGGGCGAAAAGCGCCGCTGCGGACGAGTGGGACGAGGTCTTCCCCGAGCTCGCGGCCGACGGCGACTGCGACAAGCCGATCATCCGCGTCGTCCGCTTCGACGACTCCGGCACCTCGTTCGCGTTCAAGGACTACCTGAACACGATCGACGGCGGCGAGGGGTGGCTGACCACCTACGTCACCGGCGCCAACAAAACCCGCGAGTGGCCCAACGCCGTCTTCGGCAAACGGACCGACTGCGCGGGTGAACCGAACGGCCCCGGATCGCAGCCCGACGCGACCGACCAACTGACCAGCGGCTGCTCGAACGGCAACGGGGCGCTCGTCGCCAAGCTGGTGGCCACCGACGGCTCGGTCGGCTACTCGGACATCTCCACGGCACGGTCGAACAGCCCGAGCCTGGCGATCACCCCGGAGGCCAACGACAACGACACCTACTGGACCCAGATCGAAAACGGCTCCGACACCTTCACCGAGCCGACCTCGAGCCCGAACGGGTTCCGCACCGACGGCCCGAAGGGCGCCAACTGCCAGACCACGAAATTCACCGGTCTGCCGGCGAGCACCCTCGGCGACTGGTCGCAGGCAACCGGCGTCACCTCGGATGTCGGCTACGGCATCTGCACCCTGACCTACGGGCTCGTCTTCGACGACAACTCCGAGGTCTGGGGCAGCAGCCCGGTCGAGGAGGCGAAGGCGCGCACCGTCAAGGACTACTGGGAAAACATCGTCTCCGCCCCGGCGCAGGCCTCGCTCTTCCCCAACGACTACGCGCCGCTGCCGGCCTCGATCCTCGCGATCGCGCAGGGCGGGGTCGCCTCGATCGACTGGGAAGGCGGCAACGAAATCGTCGACCCGCCCCCGCCGCCCCCGCCGCCTCCGGCCGCGGGCAAGCCGCCGGTGATCGTGCCGCCGAGCAACGCCTTCTCGGTGACGAAGAAAGCGATCTCCTCGAAGACCGGCAAGGCGACGATCTCGCTGAAGCTGCCGGGGCCGGGCAAGGTGGTGATGACCGGCAAGGCCAAGGCCGGCAAGAAGAGCATCAACGCCGGCAAGGTCACGCTGAACGCCGCCAAGGGGGGAACGTTCAAGCTGACGCTCAACCCGAGCGGGGCCGCCAAGAAGGCGCTGAAGAAGACCGGCTCGCTGAAGGTGAACCTGACGATCACCTTCACCCCGACCGGCGGCAGCGCCAAGTCATCGAAAACCGCGGTGACGCTGAAGCTGAAGTAAGCGAAGCCCCGGTCGATCGGCGCGACGAGGTGCCCGGGCTCCCACCGAGCCCGGGCACTGCGCCGGTTGTAGGGGGAGTCGACCCAGAAAGGGAGAGAAGCGAGCGCATGAGCAAAGTCAGTCCCCCCAGCGGCCGCGAGGTCCTCGACGCCGTCCGCGAGCGGCTCGGAAAGGTCGGCCGCTGGTTTCTCAAGGACCCGCTGAACACGGCGCTGATCGTCGCCTCGCTCCTCCTCACCCTCACCTTCTTCAACCTGCTCGGCGACATCAAGCCGAGCTCCTCCGGCGAAAGGGTCCCGCTCAGCCGGGTGGTGCAGCTGACCCAGCAGAAACAGGCGCGGACGGCGACGCTGCTCGACCAGGACTCGCGCGTCGTCGTCGACACCGAGAACGGCCGCACCGTCTACGCCGCCTACCCGAGCTCCGACGCGCAGCTCAACACGATGATCCAGGCGCTGGACAAGAGCGGCGCCGTCGTCAGCGTCGACCAGCAGGCCGACAAGCCCGCGAAGCAGATCCTCGTCCAGTTCCTGATCCCGATCCTGCTCCTGGTCTGCCTCTTCGTCCTCTTCACCCGCCTCGGCCAGGACGGCGGCGCCGGCGCCTTCGCCGGCTTCTCCAAATTCACCGGCAAGGGGCGCAAGAAGGGGGAAGACTCGCCCGACCGCACCACCTTCGACGACGTCGCCGGCGCCGGCGAAGCGGTGGCCGAGCTGCGCGAGATCCGCGACTACCTCGCCGACCCGAGCAAATACGCCGCGGTCGGGGCGCGGGCGCCGAAGGGCGTGCTGCTCGTCGGCCCCCCGGGGACCGGCAAGACGCTGCTGGCGAAGGCGACGGCGGGGGAGGCCCACGCCGCCTTCTTCTCGCTCTCGGGATCGGACTTCGTCGAGTCCCTGGTCGGGGTCGGCGCCGCCCGCGTCCGCGACCTCTTCGCCAAAGCCCGCAAGATGGCGCCGGCGCTGATCTTCATCGACGAGCTCGACGCCGCCGGGCGCAAGCGCGGCGCCGGGGTCGGGCAGGGAAACGACGAGCGCGAGCAGACGCTGAACGCGATGCTGGTCGAGATGGACGGCTTCGGCGGGGACGCCGGCATCGTCGTCCTCGCCGCCACCAACCGGCCGGACATCCTCGACCCGGCGCTGCTGCGGCCCGGCCGCTTCGACCGCCAGGTCACCGTCGACGTCCCCGACGTCCACGGCCGCCTCGACATCCTCACCCTGCACTGCGCCGACCGGCCGCTGGCGCCGGGCACCTCGCTGGAGGAGATCGCGAAGCTGACGCCCGGGTTCAGCGGCGCCGAGCTGGCGAACGTGATCAACGAGGCGGCGCTGCTGACCGTGCGCGAAGGCCGGGTCGAGATGGACCAGGCGACGCTCGAGGAGGCGATCGACCGCGTCGTCGCCGGGCCGGCCCGCAAGAGCCACGTGCTGAGCGCCGAGGAGCGCTGGGTGATCGCGATCCACGAGGCCGCCCACGCCGTCGTCACCCGTTCGACCGGTCAGAGCGTCGCGGCGCAGAAGGTCTCGATCGTCGCCCGCGGCCGCCAGCTCGGCACCGCCGCCGACATGCTCACCGACCGCGACGCGGTGGTGATGCAGGAACCGGACCTGCGCCGCCACCTGATCGCGATCGTCGCCGGCTACGCCGCCGAGAAGATCGAGTTCGGCGTCGTCTCGACCGGGGTCCACGACGACCTCCACGCCGCCACCGCGCTGGCCCGGCAGATGGTCACCTCCTACGGGATGTCCGACGAGCTGGGGCCGGTGACGATCGGCGAGAAGGCGGGGGAGGTCTTCCTCGGCGCCTCGCTGCAGGAGCTGGGCTCGGTCGGGCCGGCAACGCTGGAGCTGATCGACCGCGAGGTCGAGCGCCTCGTCGGCGAGGCGGTGGCGCAGGCCGAGCAGATCCTCCGCCGCAACTGGCACGGCGTCTACGAGACCGCCAACGCGCTGATCGAGCACGAGACGCTCTCCGGCCACGCCCTCGACGCGGTGCTGGCGACGGTCGAGCCGACCCTTCTCGACCTCGGCCGGCACGAGACGCCGCCCTCGCCGCCGCAGCCGCAGCCCCAGGAGGAAGGTGCGCAGGAGGCAGGTGAATAGGCGCCGTACAGCGCTGCGCGCCGCCCTGGCGACGCTGGTCGTCCTGATCGTCGCCGCGATGGCGGCCGCCCCCGCCGGGGCCGCCTCGATCTGGCGGCTGGAGCAGCCGCCGCCCCC
>DASUQZ010000284.1:0-2071 GCA_036280335.1 Solirubrobacterales bacterium | reverse complement strand
GCCGTGTCGCAGATCGCGTAGCCCCAGTTGACCAGCAGCTCCTGGGTCCCCGCGTCGAGGCGGGCCAGCCTGGTCGCGACCTTCGCCAGCTCAAGCGTCTCTTCGTACGGCGCTTCCATGCTCGTCGGCAGGCCGAAGTTGGCGATGTCGCTGCGGATCCCCCAGTAGGCGCCGAAGCGGTGCTGGTCGGAGCCTTCGGGGGCGCCGTAGCCCTCGATCGTCTGCTGTTTGCGCAGGCTCCGCACCTGGTTGTCGATCACGTTCGTGACCCGGATCATCTGCGTCGCCCAGTCGCGCCAGCGGTAGCCGTGGAACGGGCCGAGGCCGCCGCCGTCGGGTTCCATCGCGCCGCCGCCGTCGCTGACCAGGACCGTCTTGCAGGTCTTCCAGGCGGTCTCGAGGCCGAGGTTGTCGTAGACGCCGCCGTCGGCCAGCGTCGGGCGGGTGGTGAAGGGCGCTGTCTGCAGGTCTTCGCCGCTTTCGGGGACGTACTGGTCGTCCCGGAACCGCATCCGCGCCGGCGCCAGGATCGGCGGGAAGGCCGAGGAGGCGGCGACCGCGTCGGCCAGGCTGACGGTCGGCTGCTCGACGCAGCCAACCCGGTAGTCGGCCATGTAGGGGCGGGAGAAGCGCCAGAGCACCCCCGACTGCAGGTTGGTCGCGTTGATGACGAAGCGCGGTCCTTCCCCGTCGCCGGGCAGGTCCTGGAGGGTCCCGCTGCCGAACAGGTAGCGCCGGTAGGCGGCGGCGAGGCGGGAGTTGATCGTCGTCCCCGGCAGCAGCAGGCCGGAGAGGACCGCGGGGACGTCGAGCGTGCTGGCGGCGAGGTCGCGAAGCGGCGCCACCACCTCGGCTTCGAAGTTGGCGGCGACGGGATGGCCCTGGGGGCCGGGCTCGGTGAACCGCAGCTTGCCCCAGCGCTGGCCGAGCACCGCCGCGGCGATCGAACCGCCGGAGACGCTGGAGACCCTGGTCAGCCGGGTCAGGTAGCCGAGCTGGTTCAGCCGCCAGAGGGCGCCGAGGTGGAAGAGCATCGCCCGGTAGCCGCCGCCGGAGAGGCAGAGCCCGATCCCGGACGTCGGCGGCGCCCGTTCCTCGTCGGCCGGGATCCAGCGGACCGGCGAGCGCGGGTCGGCCTTCTCACGCGGGGGTTCGAGCGCTGGCGCCGGCATCGGAGCCAGTCTCGCCCGCCCTCCCCGCTAGGTCAAAGACAGCCGAGTTCTCAGCTGGCCAGGACCGTGAACTTCTTCTTCGCCGGCTTGCCGACGTTGCCGGCCTTGTCGGTCGCCCGCACCTTGAAGACGTGCTTGCCCGGCTTCAGCTTCTTGTAGGTCTTCGGCGACTTGCACTTTTTGAACTTGGCCTTGTCGAGCTTGCACTGGAAGGTCGACCCGGCCTCGTTCGCCTTGAACTTGAACTTGGCGGTGGTGCTGGTGGATTTCGCCTTCGGCGCCTTGGTGATCTTCACCGTCGGCGCCGTGGTGTCGGGGGTGCCGCCGGAGCCACCGCCGTTGCCACCGCCACCTTTGTCATCGCAGTTGCCCATGAAAGCGCAGCCGCCGTCGACGACGACGATCGTCGTCAGATGCACAGCCAACTCCGAGGTAGCGCCATCCGAATTCGTTTGCGTCGCGGCAACTCTCGCGCCAAGGTCGGTCGAGCCGAGTTTGAGTTCCCAGTTACCGCTGCCATCCGCGGCCACTTCACCGAGGAAGCCGGCAAGCTCGCCTTCTTCCGAGCTGCCCTTGCGGAATACCCGGACGTTGGCACCAGGGAGCGCCGTTCCCTTGACCCGCGACTCGAATCCTTCCCCAACCGCGGTTGGATCTTCCGCCAGGTCGATCACCGGCGGCAAGATGCCCTCGTTCGCGCCCGCGACGAGGTCGATGAAGAGGCCGGCGTTGTCGCTGCCGCGGTTGCGGGCGATTTCGGTGGTGCTGCCCGGTTCTCCCGCGGCTTCGAAGATTTCGATCGCCGGGCCGCCACTGCCTTCGATCACGTTTTCCTTTTCGGCAGTGCTGCCGCCGACCAGGTTGCCGTTCATTTTGACCCCGCCGTTCGCGGGCTTCAC
>DASUQZ010000283.1:0-7373 GCA_036280335.1 Solirubrobacterales bacterium | reverse complement strand
CATCTTCGAGGGCACCCAGCAGATCCAGCTGCTGATCATCGCCCGCCAGCTGCTCAAGAAGACCTCCTCCGAACTCCGGTAGCCAGGGCGCCCGCCAGTCTGCAGTTGCGGCAGACTGGCGGGCCTTGAACCTGATCGAGGAACTGATGGAACGGTCCCCGGCCTCGCGGCTGGGGATCGTCGCCGTCGACGCCGAGGGAAGCCGGCGCGACTGGTACTTCGGCGAACTGGTCGCCAAATCGGCCGGGCTCTCCGGCGCCTTCGCCGCCCGCGGCGTTGAGCGGGGCGACGTGGTGATGACCCTGGTCGGCAACCGGATCGAGTGGGTGCTGAGCCTGCTCGCCTGCTGGCGGATGGGGGCGGTGGCGCTGCCTTGCAACACGCAGCTGCGCCGCCACGACCTCGAGCACCGGGTCGCCGCGGCGAACCCGAAGCTCTGCGTCGGCGAGGAGGGCCTGCTCGGCGAGCTGCCGGACGGCGTGCCGGCGATGACGATGGCCGAGGTCGCCGCGGTGATGGACGAGGACCGCCCGCAGGAGACGCCGGCGGCGGTCGAGGAGATGGGACCGGAGGACCCGGCGCTGATCGTCTTCACCTCCGGGACGACCGGGGAGCCGCGCGGGGTGGTTCACGCCTACCGCTACCTGATGGGGCAGCGCGCTCAGGCCGAGCACTGGTTCGGCTCGCGCAAGGGCGACCTCGCCTGGTGCACCACCGCCACCGGCTGGTCGAAGTCGGCCCGCAACGTCTTCCTGGCCCCCTGGATCACCGGCGCCGCGGCGGTGATCCACGACGGCCGCTTCGACCCCGCCGAGCGGCTCGACTTCGCCGAGGCGCTCGGCGTCAACGTCCTCTGCCAGGCGCCGACCGAGTACCGGATGCTGGCGCGGCGCACGGCGCTGCGGCCGCTGCCGGCGCTGCGGCGGCTGGTCTCGGCGGGGGAGCCGCTCGACCCGGAGACGATCGCCGCCTTCCGCGAGGCGACGGGCCTCGAGCCGGCCGACGGCTACGGCCAGACCGAGACCGGCCACGTCACCGCCAACCTGGTCGGCGAGCCGGTGCGGCAGGGCTCGATGGGCAGGCCGCTGCCCGGGATCGAGACGCGGATCGTCGCGGGGGAACTGCAGCTGCGCGCCGCCTCCTCCCCCACCTTCTTCTCCCGCTACCTCGACGGCGAGCGCTTCGAGGGCGAGTGGTGGGAGACCGGCGACCTCGTCCGCGAAGACGAGGACGGCTACCTCTACTTCGAGGGCCGCGGCGACGACATCATCCTCTCCTCGGGCTACCGGATCGGCCCCACCGAGGTCGAGGCCGCCCTGCTCTCCCACCCCGCCGTCGCCGATGCCGCCGCGGTCGCCGCGCCCGACCCCGAGCGCGGCTCGGTCGTCCGCGCGATCGTCGTCCTCCGCGACTCGATCAGCGACAGCACCCCGAGCGAGGCCCTCGCCCGCGAGCTCCAGGAGCACTGCAAACGCGAGACCGCCCCCTACAAGTTCCCCCGCATAATCGAGTTCGCCGCCGAGCTGCCGAAGACCAGCAGCGGCAAGATCAAGCGCGCGCAGCTGCGCGGCGGCTGAGGCTCAGGCGGCCTCGGCCGAGAGCTCGGCCGAATCCACCGGCCTGCCCAGGTGGTAGCCCTGGGCCATGTCGACGCCGTAGTCGCGCAGCATCGTCCGCGTGTTCTCGTCCTCGACGAACTCGGCGATCGTCTGCTTGCCGAGGCCGCGGGCGATCTGGACGATCGCCTGGACCACGAGCTGGTCGGCGTCGTTGCGGGACATCTCGCGCACGAAGGCGCCGTCGATCTTGATCACGTCGAAGGGGACCTTTTTCAGGTACGCGAAGGGGCCGAAGCCGGCGCCGTAGTCGTCGATCGCGACCTCGCAGCCGAACTCGGTGAGGCGGTCCGCGAAGCCGGCCGCGGTGTCGAAGTCCTCCACCCGCGCCGTCTGGGTGATCTCGAAGGTGCAGCGAGCGGGATCGGCCTCGCCTTCGTCGAGCCGCCGCTCGATGTATTCGAGCACCGAGAGGTCGGTGACCGAGGCGCCGGAGATGTTCATGTGCAGCGAGACGGGGGCGCCGGCGCGCTCGCGCTCGCCGATCAGCTCCAGCGCCCGCGCCACCACCCAGCGGTCGAGCTCCTGCACCATCCCCGAGCGCTCCGCCGCTTCGATGAAGGACGAGGCCGGCAGCAGCTCGCCGTCGTCGCCGGTCATCCGCAGCAGCAGCTCGTAGCGCTCGATCCCGCCCGAGGTGAGGCTGCGGATCGGCTGCGTCGCCAGGCGAAGCCGGTTCTGGGTGAGGGCGTCGCGGATCCTGGCGCTGGTCGTCTGCGCCAGAGCCCTCCCCTCGCGCTCGCCGGGAGCGTGGAAGAGCACGATCCGGTTCCGGCCCTCGGCCTTGGCCTGGTACATCGCCTGGTCGGCGGCAACCAGCACCGCCTCCGCCCCGGCACCGTCATGCCCGCCGAACATCGTGACCCCGACGCTGATCGTCGCCCCGGTCAGCTCGGAGTTCAGCGGCAGGCCCTCCACCACCTGGGCTCGCAGGTCCTCGCCCAGCTGCAACGCTCCTTCGGTGTCGGTCTGGGGCATCAGGACGGCGAACTCGTCGCCGGAGAGCCGGGAGACGAGGTCGGTGGTCCGCACCCGTTCGCGGAGGATCTCGGCGACCCGCCGGATCAGCGTGTCGCCGGCCTGGTGGCCGTAGCGGTCGTTGACCTCCTTGAGGCCGTCGATGTCGATCACCATCACGGCGCCACGTCCGCCGTAGCGGGCGGTGAAGGAGACGTACTGGTCGAGCTCGGAGCGGAACCGGCGCCGGTTCAGCAGCCCGGTGAGCGGATCGTGGTCGGCCAGGTGGCGCAGCTCCGCCTCGGTCTTCTCCGCCCGCTCGAGCGCGCCCTGGACCACCGCCCGGTCCTCCGGGGCGAGCTTCGCGAGCACCGCTTCGACAGCCGCATCCGGCTGTCCCGACCTCTGGTTGTTCTTGATCAACAGACTGACGGTAGCGACCTACCCGCAAACTCCCTCCTTCTCCCCTGGAAACCGCGATGTCGGCCCAAGTTTCAGCTAGCGCTGGGGGCGAATACTCGATTTGCCCGCTGCCGGGTAGGTTCAGATCGATGCCCAACCGCCTCGCCCAGGAGACCAGCCCCTACCTCCTCCAGCACCGGGACAACCCGGTCGACTGGTACCCGTGGGGCCCGGAGGCGCTGCAGCGGGCGCGCGAGGAGGACCGGCCGATCCTGCTCTCGGTCGGCTACTCGGCCTGCCACTGGTGCCACGTGATGGAGCGCGAGTCCTTCGAGGACCCCGAGACGGCCGCTTACATGAACGAGCACTTCGTCAACGTCAAGGTCGACCGCGAGGAGCGCCCCGACGTCGACGCGATCTACATGGAGGCCGTGCAGGCGATCAGCGGCCACGGCGGCTGGCCGATGACGGTCTTCCTCGACCCGGACGGAGTCCCGTTCTACGGCGGCACCTACTTCCCGCCGGACGAGAGCCGCGGCATGCCGAGCTTCCGGATGGTGATGGAAGCGGTCGTCCACGCCTTCGAGACCAAACGCGAGGAAATCCGCGAGCGGGCGCCGGTGACGCGGGCGCGCCTCGCCGCGATCGGCGAAGTCGAGCCACGCGACGACCTGCCCGGGTCGGCCGACCTCGGGGAGGCGGTCAAACGGCTGCTGGCGGCGGCCGATCCCCAGAACGGCGGCTTCGGTGGGGCGCCCAAGTTCCCGCCGGCCAGCTCGCTGGAGCTGCTCCTCGCCCGGGGGGAGACCGAGCACGTCGAGCGGACCCTCGACCCAATGCTCGCCGGGGGGATCTACGACCAGATCGGCGGCGGCTTCGCCCGCTACTCCGTCGACGCGATCTGGCTCGTCCCCCACTTCGAGAAGATGCTCTACGACAACGCCCTGCTCGCCCGCGCCTACCTGCACGGCTGGCAGGAGCTCGGGCACGAGCGCTACCGCCGCGTCTGCGAAGAGACCCTCGACTGGATGCTGCGCGAGATGCGCGGCCCCGAGGGCGGCTTCTACTCCGCCCTCGACGCCGACTCCGAGGGCGAGGAGGGCAAGTTCTACGTCTGGACCCCCGACCAGATCCGCGACGCCCTCACCAACCCCTCAAACCCGAACTGCATCAACTTCACTACCCAGCAGGTAGTCAAGTTGATGCAGTTCTACGGGGTTACCGAGGGGGGGAACTTCGAGGGGCGCAGCGTGCTGCATCTGGCGGAGGGGGCCGAGGCCGAGGAGCCGGAGGGGCTGGACGAGATGCGGCGGGCGCTGTTCGCGGCGCGGGCGGAGCGGGTCCGGCCGGGACTCGACGACAAGCGGCTCGCCTCCTGGAACGCGCTGGCGATCGCGGCCCTCGCCGATGCCGGCGCGGTGCTCGGGCGCGAGGACTACCTCGACGCCGCCCGCAGCTGCGCCGAGTTCGTGCTGGGACAGCTGCGCGACGACGAGGGCAACCTCCTGCGCACGTACAAGGACGGCCGCGCCCACCTCAACGCCTACCTCGAGGACCACGCCTTCCTGCTCGAGGCGCTGCTGGCGCTCTACGAAGCGAGCTTCGAAGAGCGCTGGTTCGTCGCGGCCCGCTCGCTCGCCGACACGACGATCGAGCGCTTCGGCGACCCCCGGCGCGGCGGATTCTTCTCCACCTCCTCGGACCACGAGGAGCTGATCGCCCGGCGCAAGGAGGTCGGCGACCACCCGATCCCCTCCGGCAACAGCTCCGCGGCGATGGGCCTCCTGCGCCTCGCCGCCCTCACCGGCGAGCGCCGCTACGAGCAGGAGGCGCAGGGCGTCTTCGCCCTCTTCGCCAAGCCCGCGGTCCAGCACCCCGACGCCTTCGCCCAGATGCTGCGCGCCCTCGACTTCGACGTCTCCCCCACCCGCGAGGTCGCCCTCGCCGGCGACGATCTCGACGAGCTGGCCGCGGTCGTCCGCGAGAAGCCCCGTCCGCACATCGTCCTCTCCGGCGGCCCCGAGGGAACCGAGCAGCCGCCGCTGATGGCCGGCCGCACGAGCGTCGAAGGCCGCCCCGCCGCCTACGTCTGCGAGAACTTCTCCTGCCAGCTGCCGGTGACCTCCGCCGCGGAGCTGCGGGGGCTTCTGTGACGCTTTGACTAGACGCATCTCGCATCTCTGAAAGGATGCGGCCCGAATGCGCGGTTCCTCCTTCACCTTCCCCGCCACCCGGCGGTCGAAGTGGCTGGTCTTCGTCCTCTGGTTCGTCGCGATCATCGCTGCCTTCGCCGCCGAACTCCCGGACAAGTTCACGGAGGCCGAAAACAACGAGGCGACCTCCTACCTGCCCGGCGACGCCGAGTCGACCAAGGCTCTGACGGCGACCGAAGAGCTGCAGGACGGGGAAATCGCCCCGACCGTGATCGTCTACCGCCGCGAGTCCGGCCTCACCGCCGCGGACAAGCGCACGATCGTCGCCGACGTCAAGAAGATGACCGAGGAGCGCTATCCCGGCGTCATCGCCGACGGCACGACCGCCCTCTCCGGCGGCAAAGGCGCAGGCGCAGGCGGAGGCGATCAGCCCGCCGCCGCGCCCAGCGACCTCCCGCCCGGCTGCACCGCCGCCGGCCCGGTTCCCGGCCAGCCGAAGGGATACGAACCCTTCGTCGGCCCCGTCTGCTCCGCCGACGGCAAGGCGGCGCTCGTCACCTCCTACATCAACGCCGAGGGCGAGGCGGAGCTGATCACCGACCCCGTCCAGGACTGGCGCGACGAGATCTCCGGCGAGCGCGACGGCCTCGAGGTGAAGATCACCGGCGGCGGCGGCTTCTCGACCGATGCGATCGAAGTCTTCGAAAGCCTCAACGGCACCCTGCTGCTGGCGGCGGTCAGCCTCGTGATCTTCCTCCTCATCGTCATCTACCGCTCGCCGATCTTCCTCTTCATCCCGCTGATCGCGGTGATGTTCGCCGAGTTCCTCTCGCGCTCGATCGGCTACGGCGTCTCCGAGCTGGGGGTGACGATCAACGGCCAGTCGAGCTCGATCATGTCGGTGCTCGTGCTCGGCGCCGGGACCGACTACGCGCTGCTGCTGGTCGCCCGCTACCGCGAGGAGCTGCACCACACCGAGGACAAGCACGCGGCGATGCGGACGGCGCTCTCCTCGGCGGGACCGGCGATCTTCGCCTCGGCGCTGACGGTGATCGCCGCCCTGCTCTGCCTGACGCTGGCCAAGGTGAACGGGACCGCGGGCCTCGGCCCGATCGCCGCGATCGGGATCGCCTGCGCGGCGCTCTCGATGCTGACCCTGCTGCCGGCGATGCTGACGATCTTCGGCCGCCGCGCCTTCTGGCCCTTCATTCCCCGCTTCGAGCCGAACTCGGCGGGTGAGACCGAGGACCCCTACCAGCACCACAGCTTCTGGGCGAAGGTCGGCCGGCGCGTCGCGGCCGGGCCGCAGCGCGTCGCCCTGGGCGCGATCGCGGTCCTGCTGCTCTGCTGCGCTGGCTTCGCCTTCTTCTCGACCGACCTGACCAGCGAAGACAGCTACCGCACCGAGGTCGAGTCGGTCGAAGGCCAGGAACTGCTCGACAAGAGCTTCCCGTCGGGCACCACGGCGCTGACCGACATCGTCGTCCCGGAGCCGAGCCAAGTCGAGGCGGTGCGCGAGTCGGTCGCCGCGGTCGACGGCGTCGAGGCGGTCTCCCGGCCGGTCGCGAACGGGCCGCAGGGGACGCTGGTCCAGGCGACCCTGGAACCGAACCCCTACTCGACCGAGGCCTTCGACCTGGTCGAGCCGATGCGCGACGCCGCCACCGAAAGCGCCCCTGGGGCCCTCGTCGGAGGTCCCACCGCGGTCGAATTCGACGTCCGCGACGCGGCCGCCTGGGACTCGATCGTGATCCCGCCGCTGATCCTCCTCGTCGTCTTCCTGATCCTGATCGCGCTGCTGCGGGCGGTCACCGCGCCGCTGATCCTGATCGGGACGGTGATCCTCAGCTTCCTCGCCGCCCTCGGCGTCGGCTACTTCGTCTTCGACGTCGTCTTCGGCTTCCCGGGCTCCGACCCCTCGCTGCCGCTGTTCGCCTTCGTCTTCCTCGTCGCCCTCGGCGTCGACTACAACATCTTCCTCGTCGCCCGGGCCCGCGAGGAGGCGGAGAAGCACGGCACCGAACAGGGGATGCTGCGGGCGCTCGCCGTCACCGGCGGCGTCATCACCAGCGCCGGAATCGTCCTCGCCGGCACCTTCGCCGTCCTCGGCGTCCTCCCCCTCACCTTCCTCACCGAGATCGGCTTCGTGGTCGCCTTCGGCGTCCTCCTGGACACCTTCCTGGTCCGCAGCGTCCTGGTACCTGCGCTGGCCCTCACCGTCGGCGACAAATTCTGGTGGCCCTCC
>DASUQZ010000282.1:0-4076 GCA_036280335.1 Solirubrobacterales bacterium | reverse complement strand
AGCACGGAGGGCCCGCCGCGAGCGCCGCGTGCGCCGCGCGACGCGCAACGGCTGATGCACGCGCAGGGAGACCCCTCGGAGAGACCGAACCTCCCCCCCGTGCCGGCCACGGACGACGAGATCCGCGAGAAGTACCTCGAGCGAGCGATTCGCGAGCTCAACCAGCTGAGCCACGACCTGCAGGAGTGCCAGCACTGCCCGCGCGGCAAGCTGATGCCGGTGCTCGGCTCCGGCCACCCGCAGGCCGACATCTTCATGCTCAAGCAGGCGCCGATGGCCTCGGAGATCGAGGAGGGGGTGGCCTTCTACGGCCGCTCCGGCAACGCGCTGATGAAAAGCTTTAAACGGCTCGGCATCGATCCGCTGGTCGTCTACGGCACGCTCTGCGTCAAATGCCCGATCCCCGAGCCCGACCTCGCCGCCGGCGAGTGCGTCGGCCGCCTCGTCGAAGAGCTGGCGATCGTGCAGCCGAAGATCGTGGTCGTCATGGGCGAGCCCGCCCTGCGCATCCTCAACGGCCTCAGCGTCCCCCTCTCCCGCCCGATCGAGGCCAACGAGGGGGAGATCCAGGCCTTCACCCCCACCATCGACGCCCTCTACGTCCCCGACATCGACCTGTCCCTGGACGAAGAGGGCGCCAAGCAGCGCTTCTGGCGCGCCTTCAAGACGCTCGGCGTCTGGTACGACGACCTGCCGCCGTACTAGGGGCGTTGGCGGTCAGCCCGTGGCTTTGACCGGTTCCGGCTTGCCGTCGGGGTCGTGGCCGTTGCCTTCGTAGGCCTTCTGGGCGGCGCTCTTCGGCGAGAGGTAGCGGTCGATCAGGGCCAGGGAGACGGCGGAGGCGACGAAGGTGAGGTGGATCACCGTCTGCCAGAGCATCGTCTCGGAGGAGTGGTTGGCGGCGTTGATGAAGGTCTGCAGGAGGTGGATCGAGGAGATGCCGACGATCGCCATCGCCAGCTTCACCTTGAGGACGTTGGCGTTGACGTGCGATAGCCACTCGGGCTGGTCGGGGTGGTTGCGGAGGTTGATCCGGGAGACGAAGGTCTCGTAGCCGCCGATGATCACCATGATCAGGAGGTTGGCGATCATCACCACGTCGACCAGGCCGAGGACGAGCAGCATCACGTCGTTCTCGCTGAGGTGGCCGACGTCTGAGACCAGGTGCCAGAGCTCCTGCATGAAGCGCCAGACGTAGACGCCCTGGGCCGCGATCAGGCCCAGGTAGAGGGGCGCCTGCAGCCAGCGGCTGATGAAGATGGTGCTGCCGACGGTGCGCGCCAGCGGCCGGTCGATGTGAGCTTCAGCGGCGATGGCGGCGCATCCTAAGCACGCCGCCCGACGCTTCTACGACCTCAGCTCATGCCTCGTGGGGCGGGCCGCCTTTGCGCGGGGTGTCGCGGGGGTTGCCTTTGCCCTGGGCGGGGCGCATTTCGCCGTCCCCGCCCTTGGCGCCCGGCTGCTTGACCGCCTGCGCGGCGCGTTTGGCCTTGTCCTTGAGGCTGCCATCGCCTTTGGCGACCTTTTTGAGCTCCTCGGCGTCCGCCTTGAGGCTCTCCATGCCGCCACGCTCGTCGATCGTCTTCTTCGCTTTCGCTGCGAGCTTCGAAAGTTTCACGTTCTCCTCCGGTTCCGGTCGCTGGTCTCTTGCGACCTGTACCCCCAACGGGGAGGGAAAACTCGCCACCGGCCGGGGGGCTTCGGGGGCGCATCTTGATGCTAAGGTGCCAAGATGCCGAAGACGCGAACCACCCTGACGGTTGACGAGGAGGTTCTGCGTGCCGTGCGGATCAAGGCCGCCCGCACGGGCAAACGCGACTCCGAGGTGATCGAGGAATCGCTGCGGCGGGATCTGGGCCTCGACGAGCTCGAGCGGATCTGGTCGCGGGTGAAACCCGTCCCAGGAGACGACGGTCTCGCGCTCGCCTATGAAGAGCTGCACGCGATGCGCAGGGAGAAACGTGCGGCGGGCGGTACTTGATCCCGGCGTTCTGGTCTCCGCGCTGATCACACCCAGCGGGCCTCCGGCGATGCTTCTGGCGCAGGCCCACGAGGCCGGCTTCGAAATGATCGTCTCTCCGCTGCTCCTGGAGGAGTTGGAAACGGTGCTGCTGCGGAAGAAGTTCCGCCGCTACGCCGCGGTGGAGGAGGTCGAGGACTACCTCGTCTTCGTCAAAAGACAGGGAACTCTGGTGCCCGACCCCGACCAGCCGGCGCCGGTGCCGTGTCCGGACCCGGATGACGAGTACCTCCTCGCCCTCGCCTACGCGCAGAAAGCAGTCTTGGTGACCGGCGACTTGCGCCTCCTGGAAATCGGCCGTGGTGCTCCGATCTGCGGGCCGGCCGACTTCTCGGTGAGTTCGGCACCGGCTGTCTTGTAGATCCCGAAGCTCGGGGTCAGGCACGAGGCGCGGCGGCCTCGGCTAGGGCGGTCATCTTCTCGACCTTTGCCGAGGCGAGGCCGCGGACGACGATGGTGTCGAGGGCGCGGTAGGCGCTGAGGGCGTCTTGGGCGGTCGCTGAGTCGGGGGCGGCGACGCCTACGGTGCCCTCGGGCTCGCCGAGGCGGTCGAAGTGGTCGCGGTAGCCCTTGTGGAGGTCGCGGTAGAAGGACTCCTCCTTGGCGAGGCGGTCGGCGGCGTCGGGGCCGACGGCGGTGCGGACGTAGCCGAAGACGGGCGGGGTCTCGCGGCCGGCCTCGGCGGCGCCTTGCTCGACCCGCTCGCGGGCGGCGGTGGCGAAGTTCGGGGTCATCCAGTTGAAGAAGACGCCGTCGTAGGAGCCGCCGGCCAGCGCGCACATCTTCGGGCCCATCGCGGCGAGGACGAGTTTCACGCCGGGCAGCAGCTCGCGCAGCTCCGGCAGCGCCTCGCGCATCTTCGTCAGCGGCTTCTTGGTGAAGCCGGCGCCGACGCCGAGCCAGAGCTTGCTCCGGTCGATTCCGAGCTCCTCGATGTCGGCGGCGATCTGCTCCGGCGGGGTGCGGTCGAGGGCGATCACGGCGACCCCGAGCTCGACCTCGGGGGCGGCCGCGGCGAACTCCGCCAGCGTCGCCAGGCCTTTCGCGCCCGGATGGTCGTTCGACCACATCGAGTCGTAGCCGAGCTCCGCGCAGCGGGCGGCCAGCGGCCGCGCCACCTCGGGGTCAAGCCCTGCCGCGACTCCGAAACCGCGCCCCATGGTCAGTCGCCGCCCTCTCCGCTGTCGCCTCCGGGGGCGGTCACGCGCTTTGACTGGCGCTCGAACAGGGCCACGCACTCGATGTGCGGGGTCTGCGGAAACATGTCGACCGGCCTCACCCGGGTGAGCCTATAGCCGGCCTCGCCGAGCTGGGCGGCGTTGGGCGCGAGCGTGGTCGGGTTGCAGGAGACGTAGACGATCTTCTCCGCCTCGCACTCGAGGACGCGGCGGACGATCTTCTGCGAGAGCCCGGCTCGCGGCGGGTCGATGACGACGACGTCGGGCTTGCCCGCCTTGTCGACCAGCGGCCGCACCCCGGTGCGCGCGTTGGCGGCCATGAAGTGGGCGTTCTCGACCTTGTTGCGGCGGGCGTTGCGCTCGGCGTCGGCGATCGCCTCGGGGACGATCTCCAGCCCCCAGACCTCGCCGGCCCGCCCGGCCATCGTCAGCCCGATCGTGCCGATCCCGCAGTAGAGGTCGAAGACGCGCTCGCTGCCGCTCAGCCCGGCGAACTCGCCGGCCACCGCGTAGAGCCGCTCGGCCATCTCGGTGTTGGTCTGGAAGAAGGCGCCGTGGGACATCTCCAGCCGCAGGCCGCAGAGCTCCTCGCGCAGCCGCTCCTCGCCGAGCACCCCGGTCGGGCCGTCGGTGCCGCCGGCGTCGCCCTCGACGATCGTGTGCAGGTCGACCGGTGGTCGCGGGAAGCGCGCTTTGGTCGTGACCAGGCGCGTCTGCACCTGGCCGGTGCGCCGCCCCTCGCGCACCGCGAGGTTGCGCAGCACGCCGCGGCGGGCGCGCTGGTCGTAGGCGGGCAGCCCCTGCTCGCGCGCCCACTCGCGCACCATGTTGCGCGCCTCGTTCCCGACCTCGGTCGCCAGGAGGCAGTCGTCGACGTC
>DASUQZ010000281.1:0-2998 GCA_036280335.1 Solirubrobacterales bacterium | reverse complement strand
TCGGCAGCAGGGCGGGGTGGATGTTGACGACGCGGTTGCGGAAGCGGCCGACGAAGCCGGCGCTGAGCAGCTGCATGTAGCCGGCGAGCACGACCAGGCCCGCCTCGCGCGCCTCGATCCAGTCGCCGATCGCCTCGTCCCGCGCGGCGCGGTCGGCGTAGTCGGCGGCCGGGAAGACCGCGGTCTCGATGCCCGCCCGGCGCGCCCGCTCCAGCGCCCCGGCGCCCGGTTTGTCGGAGCCGACCCCGACCACCTCGACGAGCCCCCGTCCGTGCAGCTGGTCGAGGATCGCCTGCAGGTTGGTGCCACTGCCCGAGGCGAGGACGACGATCCGGAACGCGCTCACAGGCGCATCTTCGCGGAAGCGACTGCAACTTGTCCCCGGTATGCGGGGACGATTTGCAGGCTAGGGTGCCGGGGATGAGCGAGCACGACCTCTGGCAGGGCGTCCTCTACCTGCACCTGCTGGCGATGGCCTTCTTCGTCGGCGGCCAGCTCGTCTTCGCGATCGCGGTGGTGCCGATCCTCCGCGGCGACCCAGACCGCGAGCGGATGCGCGCGATCGCCCGCCGCTTCGGCTACGGCTCGCTGGTCGCCCTCGGCGTCCTCCTCGCCACCGGCTGGGCGATGGCCTCGCACTACGGGCTGTGGGACAGCTCCACCCTGCAGTGGAAGCTCGGCCTGGTCGCCCTGGTGATCGGCCTCGCCCTCCTGCACCTGCGCTACCCGAAACTGCACGCGCTGCAGGGAGCGGTCCTGCTCGCCTCCCTCGCGATCGTCTGGCTCGGTCTCGAGCTGGCGAGATGAAGTATTGCTCAGTACCTATTGACTAACTGAGTCTTCCCTGTTACTCCAGACAGACGGACATCTCTGTCCGTAAGCAACCGCCTGGCGCAGATCGCCGGGCAATAGGGAGAAATGATGAAGAAACAGTTGAAGATCCTCGGGCTGGCGCTGGTCGCGGCCGGCGCGCTGATGGCGCTCGTCGGAGCCGGCACGGCTGCGGCCACAGAAACGGCGCTCTGCAAACAGCCGACAACACCAGGCGGCCTGCCCAGGTGCGAAGGCAATCACCTCTGGCCGCAGAACACGCGGATCCACTCCGAACAGGAGGTCGGAACGATCCTGATGATCCCGACCCCCAACGGCGTCGTCGAATGCAGGCAGTCGACACTCGAAGCGTTCACGGAGCAGGCCACAGCGATCCCCCTCGGGGCCAACGTGACCGCACTGACCTTCGCCGAATGCGAAGACGCCGGCGAACCGGTCGACGTGGAAACCATCAGGAACGGCACACTCGACATCGAAATCATCGACCTGCCCGAATGGACCCACAACGGCACACTGACGCTGACAGAAACCGAAATCAGGGTCAAATGGACACTGACCGGGGCCGAATGCTTCTACGACCCCAGCCACATCGGAACCCTCACAGGCGGGCCGATGGCGACAATCGATTGGGCCGGTCCTCTGACCTGGACAGGCGGAAACCTCGGCTGCATCCCGGGGAACGCCAGCTGGAACGGCTTCCACACAGTCACAAGCCCGGAACCTCTCTGGGTCTCGATGTGATCTAGGGACCAGCAAGGCGCGGTCGCCGAGGCGGCCGCGCCCCTCAGCCCAGCGCCCGGCAGACGGCGCGCTTCTGGGCGCGGGTGATCGCCTTCGCGACCTTGGGCGACCCCTGGCCGGGGACGATCTGGGCGTTGGCGACGAAGGCGACCGAGCGCTCTCCGTCGGCATCGGCGGCGAGGAGGATCCGATAGCCCGGGAAGGATCCGGTGTGGCCGTAGACGGTCCCGCAGGAGAGGCGGTAGCGGAAGATGCCGAGCCCGGCGGAGTTGCGGCCGGGCCCGGGCGGCGAGGAGGCGCCGGGGCGGAAGCCCCCCTCGATCCCCCGCGTCCGCCTCAGCACCGTCGGCACGTAGAAGCCGGCGAAGCGGGTGAGGTCGCCGAGCGTGGAGACGATCCCGCCCGAAGCCCAGGCGCCGGAGGGGTTGATCGCTTCGCTGACGTCCTCGGGCCGCTCGCCCGCCTCGATCTCGTAGCCGTGCAGGAACGGCCGCGGCATCCGCGTCGTCCGCGGGAGGCTGGAGCTCCGCATCCGCAGCGGCCTGAATACCCGCGTGGCCAGCAGCCTCTCGTAAGGGCGGTTGCTGACCCGCGCCTGGATCAGCGCCGCGGCGATGTTGTCGGTGTCGGAGTAGTGGTAGCGGGTGCCGGGAGGGAACTGGAGCGGCGTCGTGGCCACGAATGCCGTCAGCTGCCGCGGGGCGATGTACGCGGTGGGGTCGGCGAGGAACCAGTCGATGAAGGCGGGGGAGCGGATGTAGTCAGGGACGCCGCCGGTGTGCTGGAGCAGCTGCCGCACGGTCACCTCTTCCGCCTGCGGGAGCACGCCGGGGATCCTCTCCCCGAGCCGGTCGCTCAACCGCAGCGCGCCGTCGCGCTCGAGGAGGACCGCGAGCAGCGAGTTGAACCCCTTGCTGACGCTGGCTATGCGGAGATGGTCCCGGGCCGTGGGCGCCCGTCCGGTGCCCACCTCGGCGACCCCGGCCGCGAAGAACTCGCGCCGGTCGCCGCGCTCGACGATCGCCGCGATCCCCGGCGGCCCGCCCGGCATCTTCACGATCGCGTCGAGCGAGCGCTGCAGGCGCGGCTTGGCGGCCGAGGTGGCGGCGGGCACCGCCACCGCCACGGCGATCGCACAGCAGGCGGCGATCACGACCGCCTTCACACGGCAGAGAGGCACGTCCGTCTATCCGCCCGCCGCCGCGGCGATCGTCTCCAGCGCGAATTTCCCGTCGGCCTCGTCGGGGTCGCCGAGCGGGTAGCTGCCGCTGAAGCAGGCGTCGCAGTGTTCGGCCGGGTCGCCGCCGATCGCCTCGTAGACGCCCGCCATCGAGAGGTAGGCGAGGCTGTCGGCCTCGAGCTCGTCGGCGATCTCCTCGATCGAGCGGTTGTGGGCGATCATCTCCTCGCGGGTCGACATGTCGAC
>DASUQZ010000280.1:0-4586 GCA_036280335.1 Solirubrobacterales bacterium | reverse complement strand
GCCCGAACGTAGTGCCCGTTGCCGTCGTAGTAGCCGGCCACCTGGCCGAACTTGCCGAGCGCGTTGAAGAGGTCCGGCGTGTAGGCGCGGATGAAGTTGAGGTTCGGCTGGAAGGCGCGGATCGCCGCTTCGGAATGCGGGAAGGTCTTCGAGACGCGCTGCTCCACCGAGGGCAGGATCCTCAGCAGCTCGGCGGCGTCGTTGGCCCCTTTGCCCGGCCGGTCGACGACGAGGCGCAGGTTGCGCGTGAAGGGGACGAGTTTCTGGAAGACCGGACGCAGTTCGCGCAGGAACGGCGCCAGGTCCCTGGTCGCCGGCTTCGCGGTTTCGACCAGCGGTTCGAGGTCGTCGAGGGCGGCGCGGAGGTTGACGAAGGTCGTGTTCGACTGGCGCAGCACCGGCGGCAGGCGCCGCAGGGTCTCGTCGAAGGCGGCGGTGTCGCTCGCGATCGCGCGGAAGGCGGTGTCGGCATTGGAGATCGCGCTCGAGAGTTCCTCGCCGCGGCCGGCGACGGCGGTGGTCAGCCGCGAGGAGCTGACGATGAAGCGGGAGAGCAGCTGCTGGTCGGCGTTGAGTTCGCCGGCGAAGGCCTCGGCCCGGTTCAGCGCCGTGCCGAAGTACTTGTAGGCGTCGTTGGCGTTCTCCCCCTGGCCGGAGTAGATCGCCGCGTTGCCGCGGATGAAGTCGCTCAGGCCCTTCTGCACCCGCGGCGGGAAGGTGTTGAAGAACTGGTCGATGTCGACCGGGGTGGTCGTCGAGGCGAGGCCGAGCGTCGCCCCGTCCTCCAGCGCCGGGTTGCTGTTGGGGCCGGGGTGGATCGCGACGTAGTGGTTGGCGACGCCGGAGAGGGAGGTGGCGCGGATCACCGCGGTCGTGCCTTCGTGCAGCTCTTGGTCGACCTCGATGTCGATCTCGGCGAGGTTGTCGTCGGTGAGGCCGATGCTTTCGACGGTGCCCGCCGGCGAGCCGCCGATCAGCACCTGGTTGTCGGGCACCAGCTGCCCGGCGTTCTGGAAGACGAGCGTGTACTTGTGGCCACCGTTGCCGGTGAAGAAGACGATCGCGAGAACGATCACAGCCGCGGCCAGCACTGCGATAGCCGCAATTCGCGCTGGGGTAGTTCCCCGGCTTGCCGGGCCTCTCTCCTCGCCTAAGGGTTTGGCAGCCACGGATCGTCGCTTGCTTTCAGGTTCTCCGGTCCCTCCGACCCGGCAGAACAGCTGCAAGATCGTATCCGAGGGTGTCCCCGGCAAGCCCCCGACGAGCAGGGACTTAACTGGAAATCAACGGGATCGTGACGGGCGCTATTCGAGCAGCTGGCCCGGCTTAACTTTCACGGCTTTGGCCAGCCGCTCGACCGTCGAGACCCGCGGGTCGCGTTTGCCGGACTCGATCCGGCTGACCTCGGTCGCGTGCACGCCGCTGCCTTCGGATACCTGCTCCTGGCTCATCCCCAGCTTTTTGCGAGCCTCCCGCAGGTTCGCTCCAAGATTCCCCACGCGGGGATCGTTAAGCCTCAGGCCCTAGAGTGCCATAGGGAAGAGCACAAGTTCGCGGTTTTTGTGCTGCTTAGGGCTCGCTTCTCCCCCTCGCTTCCTCGAGCGAGCCCCACGGAGATTCGGCGAGCAGGCGGGCGAGGCCGCGGTTGAGGCGGTGGGGCCAGAGGGGGCCGCCGTAGACGAAGCCGGTGTAGGCCTGGACGAGGGTGGCGCCGGCGAGGATGCGCTGCCAGGCGTCCTCGGCGGTCTCGATCCCGCCGACCGAGACGACGGGCAGGTCGGGGACGCGGGAGTGGAGGAGCCGGAGGACCTCGAGGGAGCGCCGCCGGAGGGGACGGCCGGAGACGCCGCCCTTGCCGCCGAGGCGGGCAACCTGGTCGCGGACCTCGGGGAGGTTGTCGTAGTCGGTGGTGGTGTTGGTGGCGATGATCCCGGCGGCCTCGATCTCCTTCGCGGTCTCGGCGATCGCGAGGAGCTCCTCGTCGTCGAGATCGGGAGCGACCTTGATCAGGATCGGCAGCTGCGGCTGGCCGCAGGCGCTCAGCTCGGCCCGCACCCCCGCCACCAGCTCCCGCAGGTGCTCGCTCGTCTGCATGCTGCGCAGGCCGGGGGTGTTCGGCGAGCTGACGTTGAGGGCGAGGTACTGGGCGTGGGGCGCGAGCCGGCGCGTTGCCGCCCGGTAGTCGCCGACGACGTCGCCGTCGAGCTCGACGGCGCGGGACTTGCCGACGTTGGCGCCGAGCACGTAGTCGTGGAGGCGGCGGCCGGCGAGGCGGCGCGCCTGGGCCTCGGCCCCCTCGTTCGGGAAGCCCATCCAGTTGAGGATCGCCCGCTGCTTCGGCAGCCGCCAGACGATCTTCCCCGGGTTCGGCCCCTGCGGCAGGTTGGTCGCGGTCCCCACCTCCACCGCCCCGAAGCCCAGCGCGCCGATCAAGTCGAAGGCGGCCGCGTTCTTGTCGACCCCGGCGGCCAGCCCGAGCGGGCTGCGGAACTCGAGGCCGAAGGCGCGCACCTCCAGGGCCCGCGGCGGCCGCAGCAGCCGGTCGAGCATCCGGACCAGCCCGGGGATCCGCCCGACGACGCGCATCGCGGCGATCGCCAGGTCATGGGCCTTCCCCGCATCGATCCGCTGCAGGACCAGCCAGAAGAAGGCTCGGTAGATCATCGCGGCAGAGCTTATGCGCCTATAGCGGTAGAAACCTCTGCCGCGAGTCCGCGTGGATGCGCCTATACGACGGTCTTTCGCGGACTCGCGATCGGCCCGCGCCCTTACACGCTGATCTTCGGGATCGCGCGCTCGAGCGGCTTGGGGAGCCACCAGACGCGGTCGCCGAGGAGGAGCATCAGGGCCGGCAGGAGGACGATGCGGACGACGGTGGCGTCGAGGAGGACGGCCACGGTGAGGCCGACGCCGAGCTGGCTGACGGTGGCGATCGGGGCGCCGGCGAAAGCGATGAAGACGACCATCATGATCGCCGCCGCGCCGGTGATCACGCCGGCGGTGCGGGAGAGGCCGAAGTCGACCGCGGCGGCGTTGTCGCCGTGGGCGTCGTAGTGCTCGCGCATGCGGCTGAGCAGGAAGACCGCGTAGTCGATCGAGAGACCGAAGACGAGCCCGAATATCATCGTCGCCCCGACCGCGTCGACGTAGCTGTGACCGCCGAGCGGCCAGTCGGCCGGCACCTCGAAGAGCAGGGTGAGGACGCCGAAGGCGACCGCCACGGTGAGCAGGTTGAGCAGGACCGCGATCGCGGCCAGGAGCAGCGCCCGCAGCACGACCATCAGGACGAGGAAGGTGGCGATGGTGATCGCCGCCACCACCCAGGGGATGCGCTCCCGGGTGACCCGGCTGTAGTCGTTGAGCTGGGCGGCGCCGCCGGCGACGCCGGTGACCAGGTCGGCCTCCTCGGCGAGGTTCGCGGCTTTGTCGTTGAGGGTCCTGTTGAGGCGGATCGAGCCCGGCGTGTTGAAGCTGTAGTCGGAGATGACCAGCATCGTCGCCGCCTGGCCGCCGTTGTCGAGGTCGATCGTTTCGGCGATCTGTTCGCGCTGCTCCGGCGGCGTCCCGTCGAGAGCGGAGAGGACGAAGTAGCCGGAGTTGAAGAGGCCGGGGGTGGACTCGGCGACGCGGCCGGCCTGGCGCCGGATCCGCCGGCGTCCGTCGAGCACCTGCACGCTCGCTTCTTCCAGCCCGCCTTCCAGCGGCGCGCTTTCGTCGACGCCGTCGAGCAGCCCCGCCTGCAGCGCCTCGGCACCGTCGCCGAGGTCATCGAGCCCTTTGACCAGCGCCAGGGCGCCGCCGCCGAGCCGGTCGAGCCCGCCGCCGAGCCGCTCCGCTTCGCGGGCCAGCCGCTGGGCGCCGGCGGTCAGCTGCCTGCTGCCGCCGCTCAGCCTTTCCAGCCCGTCGCTCAACCTCTCGACCCCGCGACTCAGTTCTTCCAGCTGGTTCTTGGTCGAGATCAGGAAGTAGTTGATCTGCTTGGCGTTGTCGTAGTCCGCGAGCAGGCGTTCGTGCAGCGCGACGAGCTCGCCCGGCAGGCCCGCGTAGGGCTCGACCTCGGGCGTGTTCGGCGCGGGGTCGTAGGGGGCGCCGGTGATCGGGTCGACGCCGCTCTCCGCCGTCAACGCCCGCCGCACCGCCTCCAGCGCCGCCGCGTACTCGGGATCGGATTTGCCGACCGTCATCGCCTGCAGCCGCGCCAGCGCCTCTTTGAGCTGCTCGTCGACGACCCGCGCCGGCGCGATCAGTTCCGGCAGCTTGAAGTTCGCCTCCCTGTTCAGTTCCCGACGCATCCGGTAGGAGCGGGGCAGGGGGTTCTGCTTGAAGTTGGGGAGGAGCGCGTCGCGCACCCCGAGCTTGGCTTCGAGGGCGGCGAAGGAGGCCAGCTCCAGGCCCTCGCTCAACCGCTCGGAGGCTTTCGCGAAGCGCTCGAGCGCGTCGATCGCGCGGTCGCTGCCGCCGGTGGCGCGGCCGATCCCGTTGGCGATCAGCTGCGCCCCCTCCCCCGCCCGGCCGGCGCCGAGCGCGAGCAGGCCGGCGCCGTCGCTCGCTTCCGAGATCCCTTCCCGCAGCTGCCCGACCCCGCC
>DASUQZ010000279.1:0-6634 GCA_036280335.1 Solirubrobacterales bacterium | reverse complement strand
CGCGCTCCCCGATCGAGGCCCCGGCCGCGTTTCGCGGCCGGGGCCTCTCTTTTTGTCCAGCGCGCGACATTTTGTCTGTCCACACTCAACGTACAACCGAGTGGTTGGGTCCACTTTTCACCCTCGGCGCCCAGTGGTTGTGAGATGGACAGCAAACCGAAAAATCACCACGCAGCCGCAGCGGTGCAGGGTGAACCCCTATCTGCCGAGTCGGTGGAGATGGTGGCCGCAATGTTGAAGGTGCTGGGCGACCCGACCCGAATCCGCCTGATCGAACTCCTCAACGAGCGAGGCAGCGCGACGGTCAGCTCGCTCGCAGCCTGTCTTCCTGTCTGCCACGCGGGCGTCTCCAAGCAGCTCAACATGCTGCACGACGCGGGCGTCGTCAGCCGGCGCCGGGAAGGCGTCTGGATGCGCTACGAGCTGGCCGACTTCACCGGCTTGTGGCTCGTCCACCACCTCGCCTCAGCATTGGACCCTCCGCCCAAAGCTGCGAGCTGAGTAACACCGAGAACCCGTCCACCGACCGGCGTCGTCGCGAAAGCGGCGGCGCCGGTTTTCCATTTCCTGACACACACATACAACCGTTCCGCGGAATGGTTGTGACCACTTCGAAGCCGCACCCCCCTGCCGTTGTGAGCCAGCAAAAACGGCTGGCGCCAAGAACGACAGCGGAGGTGTTTCGAAGTGTCAGCAGTAGGAATTGGAACTCAAACCAAGCGGCGCGAAGGTGACAGTCGCTCGGTCGGCTCGGTGCTTCGGGCCGCGGGTCGCCTGGCGCTGTGGGCGCTGGTCGGGCTCCTGCTGCTGCGGGGCCTCGCGGGCGTGCTCTCAGAGCCCCAGCCGACCACCTCGGTCGCCGCCGATCGCGGCCACTTCAACGATCCAGCGACCGTCGCCTTCGCGGTCGGGTTCGCACGGACTTATCTCTCGGAGCCCACGCCGGAGGCGCTGGCTCCGTATCTCGCACCGGGGGCCTCGGCTCCAGCCCATATCGGGAGCGGCGCAGGCGCCCCGGTCGAGCAGGCTGAGGTTGCGGGCATCCGCGACCTCGGCGGGGGCGAGGCGATCGTCACGGTCGCTTGCGCCCTCAACGATGCCCGCACCCTCTACCTCGCCGTCCCGATCGTCCGCGAAGACGCGGCCGAGGTGGCGGCTCAGGGGGTGCCGGCTATCGTCGCCGGACCGGCGGGAGTGGGCGAGGGCGTTGAGGCGCCCCGCCCCATCGCCGGCTCTGACGCCGAGGAGATCGCCGAGCTGGTGCGGCGCTTCCTGCCGATCTACCTCTCGGCGAGCAGCCCCGGCGATCTCGCCTATCTCTTAGCCCCGACCGCCACGGTCACGCCGCCGGGCACCGGCCTCGAGCTGGCCGCCGTCGCGAGCGTCAAGCAGCTCGGCGATGGCGAAGGGCCGCAGCGCACCGCGCTCGCCTCCGTGCGGGTCCGCGACGCTGCCACCGGGGCGATCTACCCGCTGGACTACCGGCTCCAGCTCGTCAGGCGGGACCGCTGGTACATCGAGGCGGTCGAAGGGGCGCTCTCGTGAGCCGCCGACAGGCAGTTCTCGCAGCCCTGGCGATTGCCGCCGTCGCGCTTCTCTTCCTGGCGCCCGAGGCGCTCGCGGCGGGTGGAAACGATGTAGGCCGAAACATCGGAGGTGAGCTGCGTCGCTGGGCGGCGTCGATCTACGGCGGCCTCATCGCGATCGTCGGCCTCGTCTTCCTAATCAATCGGAAGTTCACCGACCTCGCGGTCTTCTTGCTGGCCGCGATCCTGGTCGGCTGGCTCGTCTTCTCGCCTGATCAGGTCGCCGACGCTGCGCGGGCGATCGGAAATCGGATTCTGCCGTGAGCGACGGCTACGAGCCGATCCGCTCCTACCAGCGGATCTTCCGACCCGAGCGGCGCATCTACTCGATCGAGGGCCGCCCGCTGCCGGTCCCCGGCGGAGTGCCTCTGCGCTGGCTCGCCTACGCGACCGCGGCGCTCCTCGTCGTCTTGGCGATCGGCTCGGGCTCGCTGGGGCTGGCCCTGGCGATGGCCGGGATCGCCGGCCTCGCTGGGGCGAGTGCCGGCGGTCGGGTCGGCGGTGCCATCGCGGCGGCCGGCACCCTGACGGCGACGTGGATCGGGGGATTCGCCCTCGGGCTGCTCGAGTGGCCCCTGCGGGTGATTGTGATCCCCGCGGCGGTCGCGACCGCCGCGACCCAGGCGACCCCCGATGGCCGCCGCGCGGATCGCTTCGCGCTCTCCTGGCTTGCGACCCACCTCGCCCCGCTGCGGCGCTCGCTCGGGCGCACGCTGCCGGCGATCGGCCGAGCGCATCTTCTCGGTGACGAGGTATGGGTTGCGCCCGACGAGCGCTCCTCCCGGCTTCGCCGGGGGCGGGTCCGAGGCCCGGCCCTCGTCTTCTTCTCCGAGCCGGTGCTCGTGCGGGGCGGATGGCGGCGACGCCGAGTTGCGCAGGGCTCTGAGCGCACGACGCGCCGCGGCGGGGAGCGCGCACGCCGTCTGACGCTGGGCGAGCGCGAGGTCTTGGAGGTCCGGCCGTGACCGGCTTCCCGTTGCGCTACGCGAGGCGGAACCTCCTCGTCGGGCCGGAAGGTGAAGCGGCGGCGCTCTACCGCGCCGACACGATCGCCTTCCCCTTCCTGCCGACCGTGGAGAAGTGGGGGCTGCTGCGCCGCCTCGAGCGCTTCGCCCACCTCGCCGGCGCCGACTTTTCGATTTGGAGAGTTCAGCGGGCGTATCCGGCTGAGCGCTACGCGCCCACCCTGTCCGACCTCGCCGACGAGCGCCACGCCGACCCGGACGGGTGGAGCCGCTACCTCGAAGGCCACGCGGGGCGGCTGCGGGAACTCCGCTCCCACGTTCCCGAGGTCTACATCGCCGTCTCGCTGGCCGAGGGCGGTGGACCCGGTGCCCTTCGCGCCTTCGGGCGCCTGCGCCGCCGGGTTGAGGACATTGCCGGCGTCGGCGGGCCGCGGCCGATCTCGGGCTCTGAGCTGGAGGCGCTTGCCGCCGCCGAGCAGCGCACCTATGACCGCCTCAGCGCGGCGATCGGCCTGGACCGGGCGTCGACCGAGGAGCTGCAATGGCTTCTTCGCCGCGCCGCTTGCCGGGGCGTCGCCGAGCCCGAGCTGGATCGCCACTGGCAACCCGACGCCCTGGTCGCCGTCGCGCCCGGCGGCGCGCTGGCCTACGAGCCGCTCGAGCACGATCTCTGGCGCTGCATAAACGCCCCCGCGAGCGAGCATCCCGGCGAGCCGCCCTCGCTGGAGGTCGAATCCGAAGAGGGCACCGCCTACCAAGCCTTCCTCTGCGCCGGATCGCTCGCCGAGGAAGCCGAGTTTCCCGGCGCCGCCGAGGTGCTGTTCGCGCCGGCCGAAGACGCCGGCTTCCCGGTCGACGCCGTCCTGCACGCCCAATGGATCGGCAACCGCGAGGCCCTCGGTCAGGTGCGCAAGCGCATCCTCGACGTCGAGCACGCCTACCGGGAGCAGTTGGAGGGCGCCAGCGGGCCGGGGGTTCTCGCCGAAGAGGACCGAGAGCTCGCCCGCGAGTACGGGGCGATCTTGCAGTCCTCGGCGCACCCGCCGATGCTGCGGGCCTCGCTTTCGCTGGCGATCGGAGCCCCCGATCGCAAGGAGCTGGAGCGCCGCGTCACCTCGCTGCGCGAGCGCTTCGGCGACGTGGCGCTGCACCGCCCGCGCGGCCTCCAGCACGCCCTCTTTGCCGACCACCTCCCCCAGCCCGGAGGTGGCGCGGTGCCCGACTACGTCCAGCAAATGACGGTCGAGCAGTTCGGCGCCTCGGTGCCGATCGCCACCGCGCAGGTCGGCTCTGCCGAGGGCATCTACATCGGCTTCTCGCCGGCCGGCGGCGCTCGCCCCGTCTTCTACGACCCGACCGAGGCGCCGCGCGAAGCTCGGGCCTCGGCGGTGCTCTTGGCCGGGACGCTCGGCTCGGGGAAGACGATCGCCGCGCAGTCGATCGCCTACGCCGCCCAGCGCCGCGGCTCGCTGGTCGTTGACTTCGACCCCAAGCCCGACCACGGTCTCGACCGGGTTGCCGAGCTGCAGGGGGAGGTCGAGGTGCTGGAGCTGTCCGGCGCTCCCGAGCACCGCGGCAAACTTGACCCGCTCGCGATCGGGCTGCCCGAGCTGCGCGAGGAGCTGGCCTCCAGCTACCTAATCGAGCTGCTGCGCGATCCCTCGCCCTCATGGGAGGTGGCGATCGACCGCGCCGTTCGCGACGCGGTCCGGGCCGGCGAGCGAAGCCTTGCCGGCGTGATCGCGCGGCTGCGCTCGGCCGAGTTCGAGGCGGGCCGCGAGGTCGCCGAGGCGCTGGACGTGCTGTCTGATTTCGGCCTCGCCCGGCTCGGCTTCGGGACCGGGGAGGCCGAGCCGATCGAGGTAGAGCGGTCGGTGATAACGATCCGCACGCCGGGGCTCAGCCTTCCCGACCCCGGCGCCTCGCGCGAGACCTACACCCGCGCCGAGCGCGTCTCGGTGGCAACCCTCTCGCTGGTCGCCGCCCTGGCGCTGCGGTTGATCGCCGGGGATCGCAGCCGCCACAAGGTCGTCGTTCTCGATGAGGCGTGGTTCCTGCTCGCCTCAACTCAGGGACGCTCGCTTCTAAACCGGATCATCCGGCTCGGCCGCGCCCTGAACGCGACGGTGCTGGTCGCAACTCAGCGGCTCGCCGACCTCGGCGAGCTGACTGAGCTTTTCGGCGTCTACTTCCTGTTCGGACAGGAGACGGCGGGCGCGGCGAAGGCCGCGCTGGCTCCAATCAGCCTCGACTCGGAAGCCGCGCTGGTGGCGCGACTTCTGGAATACAAGCAGGGCCTCTGCCTGGTTCGCGATCTCGACGGGCGGGTCGGCGAGGCGCAGTTCGACCTCGTCTTCCCCGAGCTGCTGGCAGCCCTGGACAACACCCCGAAGGCGGCGGCGGCGTGAGGGCGCTAGTGAGCTGGAGGCGGATCGTCGCCGCGCTCGGGCTGGGCGTCGTGCTGGCGCTGCTCGTGCCGGAGATCGCCGGGGCGGCGAGCGATGTTTGGAGCAACGTTGGGCCCTCGCCCCAGCTCGGCGGCGAAGGGCTCGCCGGCCGCTACCCGCTGACGAACTACTCGCTCGATCAGCATTTCGACGCGGTCGAGGCGTCGCTGACCGGCGGGGTGAAGGTGGACGGCGTCCCGCCGATGATCGCCTACTTCCTCGCCTCGATCCTGTGGCTGGCGACGAGCTTCCTGGCGAACCTCCTCATCACCCTTTTCAACTTCGCCTTCAGCCTCGATCTCGTCAGCGGCTCGGCGGCGACCGGAGGCGAGGGCGCGCTGGCGCCCGTCTCCCGCGCGATCCATTCCATCTATGCCGATGTACTCGGCGAGCCCTGGCTGGTCCTCGCCGTGGCGATCGCCGGCATGTGGGCGATGTGGAAGGCGCTCGTGCAGCGCCGCTATTCCGAGACCGCCGGGGCGCTCGGGCTTTCGCTGATCTATGTCGTCGCGGCCCTGTTCTTCGTGGCCCAACCGGGGGCCACGATCGGCAGCGTCTCCAAGTGGACGAACCAGATGTCGGGGGCGTTCCTCTCGATCTCGTCCCACGGCACGCCCTCGAGCGCGCGGCAAGCTAGGGAAGATGCCGGCGAGGAGCTTTTCGACCTGCTGGTCTTCAAGCCCTGGGTCGTCCTCAACTTCGGCGGCCTCGAACATTGCGTCCGCGCCGGCACCGGCGATGAGGACTCCGACCCGGTGTCGGTCCCGGTCCGGCCGCTTTCCTCGAATCCGAGCCGCGACGCCACTCTCGCCCGCCGCCTCCAGGCCGGGACCGAGATCAGCGCCGGCAACAAAGTCTGCGTCAACAACGCCAACAAGTACGCGCCGCGTTTCCTCCGCTACAGCCTCGGCGCCCCCGAGAAGGATGAACGGGACAAGGAGTACGAGGCGCTAAACGATGGTGACGCCTCCGATCTTCCCGATGCCGAGCGCTCGGGCTACCACCTCGGCGTCGCCGACAAGCCCGCCACCGATGCGATGGAGCAGGGCGGCCAGTATCAACGGCTGCTGCTCGCGCTCGTCCTCTTCGTCGGCGAGCTTGGCGCCTTCCTGCTGCTGGGCGCGCTTTCGATCGGCGTAATTCTTGCGCAGGTTCTCCTCCTTCTCCTGCTCGCCTTCAGCCCTGTCGCGCTGATCGCGGCGGTGATCCCCGGCCGCGGCCACGACTTCTTCAAGGGGTGGCTGGAGAAGCTGGCCGGCTACCTGCTGCGCAAGGCCGCCTACTCGCTGATGCTGGCGGTTCTGCTGGCGGTCAACGGCGCTCTCGCGAGCGCGACCGCGCAGCTCGGCTGGCTAATGTCGTTCGGCCTCCAGTCCCTTTTCTTCTGGGCCGTCTTCCTCCAGCGGAGGGCGCTCACCGACAGCCTGATCGGGATCGCCACCGGGCCGAAGGCGCCGGGCCGGGACGCCTCGCTGAAGCTGCTCTCGATCTACGCGGGCGGGCGGGTCGCCGGGCGACTCTCGCGGCCGATGCGCCGCAAGGGCCGGTCGATGATGGGTCGATCCGATCGCGCCCTCGGCGGCCTCGTGGGGACCGGCGGCGACGGTCCCGATCGTCCCCGGCGCCCTCGCCGCGC
>DASUQZ010000278.1:0-2472 GCA_036280335.1 Solirubrobacterales bacterium | reverse complement strand
CGGAAGGAGATGCCGTCCCCCTCCTCGCGGATCGACCCTTTGACGACGCGGCCGGTCATCTCATAGGTGGTGCCGGGGGCGGCGGCGAGCAGCTGCGAGGGCTCCTTGGCCTCGGTCGAAGCCGAGAAGGAGGTGTAGACGAGGGCCACGGCGAGCAGCACGGCGGTGCTGAGCGCGACGACGAGCCGGATCTTCCGCTTCCGCTGAGGGTCCACAGGCAAGCAGGATTATCGCAAGTGCGAGAATCCGGCAATGGCCGACCCCGTCCTGCTGATCACCGGAGCGAGCAGCGGCATCGGCGCCGCCACCGCTCGCGCCGCGGCTTCGAAGTACCGGTTGGTGCTGGCGGCGCGGCGCCTCGAGGACCTGGAGGAGCTGGCCGAGGAGCTCGGCGGCTCCGAGCGGGCGCTCGCGGTCCGCTGCGACGTCACCGAGTGGGACCAGGTGGAGGCGATGGCGACGGCGGGGCTGGAGCGCTTCGGCCGCATCGACGCGGTCTTCGCCAACGCCGGCTTCGGCGCCGCCCGCGGCTTCCTCGAGGAGTCGCCCGAGCACTGGCGCTCGATGGTCCTCACCAACGTCTACGGGGTGGCGCTGACGATCCGCGCCACCCTCCCCCACCTGCTCGAGCGCGGCGACGGGCATTTCCTCGTCACCAGCTCGATCGCCGGGCGGCGGGTGCTGCCCGGCTCGCTCTACTCGGCGACCAAGTGGGCCGCGACCGCGATCGGTGAGGCGCTGCGGCAGGAACTGCGGCAGATGCGCGAGAACCACGGGATCCGGGTGACGCTGATCGAGCCGGGGATGGTCGACACGCCGTTCTTCGAGAACCGCCCCGGCGACCGGGCGCTGCAGGACGACGACATCGCCCGGGCGGTGATGTACGCGCTGGAGCAGCCGCCCGGCGTCGACGTCAACGAGATCCTGATCCGCCCGATCACCCAGTCGAACTAACGCGGCAGCAGCAACCGCACGAGCCGCCAGTAGCCGCGCAGCAGCAGGCGGGCCGGCCGGGAACGGACGACCGGCGAGATCAGCTCCGAGTCGAGGTCCGGCGTGAGCGCCGCCGCGAACTCGCCGGCGCCGATCACCCGCCGGCGCTGCACTTCCCGGCGCTCGCGCAGCAGCCGCGGCAGCCAGCGGAGGAACGCCAGGTTCGCCCGCAGCTTCTCCCGCCCCCAGCCGCCGCGGGCCGAGACGAGCAGGAGCGCCAGCTCGGTGGCGATCAGCGCCGGGGCGAGCAGGGCCAGCAGCGAGCCCGGATAGGTACGGACGAGGAAGGCCAGCCGGTTGCGCTCGAGCCAGAACCACTTCCGGTCGTTGGCCCCGAAGTCGTAGTCGTGCCTCACCGCCGCCGCGGGCTCGATGCCGACGGGGCTCCCCGCTGCCCGCAGCCGGATCGAGATGTCGACGTCCTCGTGGTACATGAAGAACTCGGCCGGGAAGCCGCCGACCTCCTGCCAGCGCTCGACCGGGATCGCCAGGCAGGCGCCGGAGGCGGCGGGAACTTCGCCGGCCGGCGGCGCCTCGGCGAGCGGCCGCCCGTGTCCGCCGGCCCAGACGATGCCGGTGAAGTGGACCGGGTTGCCGGCCGAGTTGACGCAGCGGCCCTCGCCGTCGGCGACCAGGGCCTGCCAGGCGCCCCACTTCCGCCCCTCGGTCCAGGGGCGACGAATCGCCTCGCCGAAGCCCGGCTGGGGAACCGCGTCGGGGTTGAGGATCACGAGCAGGTCGCCGCCCGCCTCCGCCGCGCCGGCGTTGCAGCCGCCGGCGAAGCCGGTGTTGCGGCCCGGCCGCACGATCCGCGCCCGCGGGGCGAGCTCCCGCACGACCTCGACGCTGCCGTCGCCGGGCTTGTTGTCGACGACGATCAGCTCGTCGTCCTCCCCCAGCTCAGAGAGGAGGGCGGGAAGCGTCTTGGTGAGATCGTCGCGGCTGTCGTAGGCGACGATCAGGACTGAGAGCGTCGGGCGCACCGACGCGGAGGCTATTCGGCCATCCGCGCCGGTGCGAGCGACTTGCTGCTGATGCGACTCCTACTTCTTGCCCTTCTTGTTCTTCTTGCCGCAGGAGACGACGTTCAGCTTGTACCGGTTGTTCTTGACCCGCCTGCTGTTGTGCCCCTTGATGTTCAGCACAGCACGCTGCGGCTTGGCGCAGGTGTTCTGCGAGTTGACCAGGAGGCTCTTCTTGCCGCCCTTCATGTTGAGGACGAACTTCGAGACAGGCACGTCGGGCACGTTGCGGAAGACCGTTTTCAGGCCTCCGCGCTTCGAGCTGATCGCGGCGCGCAGGTGGATCTCCACCTGGCCCCGCAGTTCGACGAGCAGGTCAGGCAGCGGGTTGTTGGAGGGGACCAGGTACACCTTCCCCTTCAGCCGCTTGCTGAGCAACGGCGACTTCGCCCATGCCTTCCCGTAGACCGAGGCCTTCGGGCAGGTGTGGGAGGCCAGCTGCGGCCTCGTGCACAGG
>DASUQZ010000277.1:0-14141 GCA_036280335.1 Solirubrobacterales bacterium | reverse complement strand
CCGAAGCCGGTGATCACCTCGTCGGCGATCAGCAGTACGTCGTGGCTGTCGCAGACCTCCCGCAGGCGCCGCAGGTAGCCGGGCGGCGGCACGATCACCCCGCCGGAGCCGAACACCGGCTCGACGATCAGAGCCGCGACGCGATCCGCGCCGAGCTCGGCGATCTTCTCCTCGAGTGCCTCCCCCGTGCAGATCGGACACGTGCAGGGGTCGCAGGGAACACCTGCCGCGCAGCGGTAGGTGTAGGGAACCGGTACCTCGACGATGTCCGGCGCCTGGACTCCATACCCCTCGTGGTAAGGGTGCAGGCGGGTCGCCGTCGTGGCGGTCCCGGTCAGCCCGTGGTAGCCGCGGTCGTGAGCCAGCACGATCGACTTCCGCGGCCGACCGCGGCGGACCCAGTGGCGGCGCGCCAGCTTGATCGCGGTCTCGTTGGCCTCGCTGCCGCCGCTAACGAGGAAGACGCCGCTGAGACCCGGGGGCGCGAGAGCGGCGATCCGCTCCGCCAGCTCGATCGCCGGCGGCGAGGAGACACCGCCGAAGGTGGTTGCGTACGGCAGCGTTTCCAGCTGCCGTACGGCGGCGTCGACCAGGTCCTGACGGCTGTGACCGAGGTTCACCGTCCAGAGACCGGCCGATCCGTCGATCAGGCGCTGACCGTCCTCGGCGATCAGCTCACACCCTTCTCCGCGCACGACTACCAGCGGCCCTGCATCTTGCAGATGCGCGTGGTCCGTGACGGGATGGATCAGGTGAGCCAGATCCCCTGCGACATGATCGGGAGCGTGCACTCATCCCTCACAGTAGTGGGGAGTAGACAGATTGTCTACGTCAAGCGGTGTCGGGGTTCCGGCCCAGCGGGCTCCGCGGCGCTTCGCCTGGCGGCACCGAGCAGATCGCGTACCAGTGCAGCAGGGCGAGCTGCCGGGCAGCATCGTCGACTTCGTCCGGAGTGGAGTTGACGTCGAAGCTGGAAAGCACCGCCTCGATCATGTTGTAGGCGGCGCGGACGCCGAATTCGAGGTCGATGTCCTTGCGGATCAGGCCGGCGTCTTCGTCGGCGGCATGGACCGCCATGATCCAGCCGAGCATCGCGTCGTCAGCGGCTTTGTTCGCCTGCTCCCATCCCGATCCCCGCAGGTTTCGCGCGACGGCGACGATCGGCCTCAGGTCGGCGTTCTTCACCCGCCAGTGCAACGCCTCCCGCACCATCTCCTGGATCAGATCGAAGGAAGTCTGCCCTGAGCGGGCATTTTCCCGCAGGTGTTGAGCGATCCGCGCGTAACCCTTCATGTACTCGCTGATGATCGCGGCGAGGATGTCCTGCTTGTCGTCGAAGTTGTTATACACAGTTGCCCTCGCCACCTGAGCAGCGCGGGCGATATCGCCCATCGAGGTCTCGGAAAACCCCCGGCGGGCGAACAGCCTGCGGCTCGCCTCGAGAATCTTCGTCCTTGCCCGTGGCTCTCCCCGCCGCGGCCGAGTCAACTTTCGCCTCCTGCAAGGTGACTGGTAAGCCCCATCACACAGGCGAGACTATCCAATAGATCTGCCTGGACCATTCCTAATGGACTTCTTCGGGGAGCTGATACCAACGCTTGCGCTCCCCGATCCGCGCCCGCAGCTTCCAGCTCCGACTCTTGGGAACACTGTCCAGTTCCGTCCGCAGGCCTCGCAGGCGTTCCGCGACCAACTCGCCGGCCGCGAATTCCGGCAGAGCGAGCGCAAACCGCTCGCTGCGCTCCGCCACCATCCCCAGGGTTCGCCATAGCCCCCAGTCGGTTGCCGCCAGTCGAGTTATGTAGGTCACGTTGATCCCGCTGTCATCGGCGCTGAGGTCGTGGTCGGCGAAGATCGCGCAGATGTCGAGATAGTCCTTTTCGTTGGTCTCGACGACCTGGAGCTTCAGGACGGCGAGGTCGGCAAGCGGAAGCGTCAGGGGAACCGCCTCGAGGCGCTCCTTGAAGTCGACCCGATGGCAGAGGTGCGCCTCATCGACGAAGACATCCACCTGGCGCTGGTTCGCCTCATCCCAGAAGTAGAGGCGCCGAGTACCGTGCAGCGTGTTGAACTCCCTGTCGGCCTCGTAGCCCAGCGACGCCATCAGCCTGCCTACTCCCTCCTTCGCGGAGCCGGTGGTGGCGAGGTCGATGTCACCGTACTCGCGACTGAGGGGCGGCCGGCGACTGCTCGGGCAGAGGAGCGCGATCGCGACTCCGCCGAGGAGGCGGAGCGGCAGCTCCTCCGCTGCCGCGACCTCCGCGATCCGCAGACCCTCGGCGACGGGATCCGCTGACGGCTCCGTGCCCCTCCCAGCCACTACTCCGGCGGAATCTCAGCTGCGAGCTTGTCGACGTCCACGCCCTGGCGCTTGCGAGCAGCGCGGGCGACGCAGAAGGTCACCAAGGCCGCCGCGAGGATGATCCCGCAGTCGCGGAGGAAGTGACCCTTGTCTTCGATGCCCAGGGCCGGATAGCGCATGTAGACGTAGAAGAGGCCCGCCATCAGGACAATGCTGAGGGCGCCGGCGAGGGCGACCACCGGGACTCCGAAGAGGCGCCGCGTGGTCGCGGAAGCGCGCCAGGCGTCGGGCTTGCGGTAGGGCAGCAGCACCGCCGCCAGCGAGAGCAGGATCATCGTCACCAGCTGCAGCAGCACCGCCTCGTAGAGGAATTTGTTGAAACCTTCCTGGTTGCTGGTGGCCCAGTAGAGCGCGGCGATCCCCAGCACCACGGTCAGCCCGATCGCGTAGTTGGGAGCGTGGGTGCGGGACGAAACCTGGCTGAAGCGCGACGGCAGCAGCCCGTCGAGCGCCCACGCGAAGAAGGAGCGCACGGCGATCGTGATGTTCGGAAGGATCAACAGCGGATAGGCAACCGCGAAGGTGATGAAGAGCCACCAGGCGAACAGGGTGCTGTCTCCCGCTATCGAGGTCAGGAACGTGTAGTAGGGCGGCGCGGCGAAAGGGTTGCTTTCCGAGGCGTTGATCGCGACGAGGAAGTCGCCGCCGAACTTCCAGATGAAGACGCCCGCGAGCAGCGCCGCGATGCCGATGTGGACGATCGTCGCCAGGCTCATGATCTTCACCTGGGTCGTGTCCCTCGCCCTCCGCACCTCACCGGAGATGTAGATCGAGAGCCAGCCGTAGATCGAGAGGCCGGCGATCGCCGCCATCGTCGGCCAGGTGTTGTCCATGCTGAAGGCGGGAGACGTGTCGACTTCTTCTTTGCCCGCCCCGGCGATCACGTTGTCGTAGGCGTTCGGTTCGCCCGCGAGCTGGTTGAAGGCGTTGATGAACCCGTCCTGGCTCTTGAAGAGCAGGAAGAGGAAGACCGTCGCGAGGCCGAGGATCATCACAGCCCAGAGCCCGTTGAGAATCCGGCTCGTCCAGCGCCATCCGCCGGCGAGCAGAGCCGCGGAGATCAGGATCAGCCCGGTGCCGATGCCGAACTGCCACCACCTGTCGGTGGCGATGTCTTCTCCGGCGGTGACGAGCGAGCCGTCACCGCTGACCAGACCGACCGCGGTCAGGGACGGCCCCAGCGCGACCTGGACGAAGGCCTGGGCGACGAAGGCGATCACGAGGATCACCCCGGCAACCCAGAAGAAGGATGAGATGACCCCGACAACCGGGTGGGTGACGCGACTGACGAGGACGTAGTCGCCGCCGCTGCGAGGGATCGCCGAGGTGAACAGGCCGTAGCAGAGGCACAGCACCAGCGCGAGGACCAACGCCATCCCGAACCCGAGCCAGATCGACCCGCCGGGAAAGAAGGCGAACGGGAGGAAGACGGTGATCGCGAGCAGAATCGCCGTCGGCTGCGTCGCCATGTTGAAGACGAACGTCGTGAACGGCGAGACCTCGCGCACCAATCCCGTCGCTCGTCGCGCAAAAGCCCCCTGCGGAGCCGCTCCCGCATTCTCCCCAGACACAGGCCTCTCCCCTAGTTCAGCCATTTCCTCTCCCTCTCACTTTTTGTCCCTCGCTATCCCGAAACCAGATACTGGTTGACCACGCGATCCGTTCCCAGATGAATCAAGCAGCCGTCCAGGTGGCCGCTACCGTAATCGGAACCGGGATTGATTGCCACCGTTCGGCCGATTTTCGTCACGCCCTTGCTCTCGTGGATGTGACCGTGAAGGCTGAGGAGCGGCTGCATCTCTTCGATGACCTGGCGCACCGCCGGGCTTCCGGTCGGCACCTCGTGGGGCCAACCCCCCTTCATCACGTAGCGCAGATCCTCGTCGACCTCGAAGGCGGTATCGAGGCCGCTCTCGTAGGGCGGGACGTGAACGTTGAGGATCGCCCGGCTCGGCTCCTCCACCTGGTCGACCAGCCGCTTCAGGCGTGAGTAGATCTCCTCCTCGTCGAGCTCGCGCGGCGTCCGCCAGGGGGTTCTGTTCGAGTATCCGAGCGAGACCATCTCGTGCGGGCCGACGTTCTGCACGGTCTCGTCGCAGGCGACGACGCTCCGCCCCGCCTCCAGCACTTCGTCGATCGACCAGGGATCGTCGTTGCCGGGGATGACATAGGCCCGCTTTCCGGTCCCCGCCAGGCGCTCGTCCGCAAGCTCGACCCAGAGGCGCAGCTCCTCCAGCAGCGCCCGCTCGAAGGCCGCGTCTCGCCGCAATGCGTCCTCCGCCAGGACGCGCGCCTCGTCGGGGTCGACGATCAACGGGTACATGCCGTTGGCCGAAATCGCCCGCTGCATCTGGTCCAACTCCTCGGCGGTGCGGGCGATCCGCCGCTCGCCGATCACCCGGGCGCTGTAGGAGCCGTCCCCCTCCCGCACGATCGGGACCAGCGCCTTGCCGGTCAGGTCGCCCCCCATCACCAGCGCGTCGGCCGGATAGTGAGCCGCGGCGTTGACGAACTTCTTCCAGCAGACCCGCGAGCCGTGCACGTCACCCGCGTAGAAGAGACGCGTGACGTCCTCCTTGCGAGCGCGCCTGAGCATCTCTCTATCTAACCCCTACGCGGCCGGCCTGTCTAGGTCGACCAGCTCGTTCCGCAGCAGTCGCATCGCCGCCCGCGGGTCGAGGGTGGCGAGAAGCCCAGCTGCCGCCAGGACATAGCTCCGATCGACGAGGACGGTTGGGCTCGACGGCGCAAGCGAGCGCGGCGCGCGGCGCTCGATCGCCTCCCGCAGGATCTGCTCCCCGTCTTGTCGGTGAGCAAAGACCCCACCAGTGCCCAAGACTCTCCCGACCTCTCGAAGATCTGGTCCGCTGCGCGTCAAGGTGGGCGGGCCGCCCTCTCCCCTCCGCAGCAGCATCGTCCCGCAGTGCCGCCTCAGCGCGTGGGTTGCGCAGCCGACCGCGAGAAGCCCGTCGAGCCGAGTCTCTTCTGCCTCAGCGGGGATCCACTCCGGCTGCCGGGCCCGCATGGCGACGGCACGCCCAATGCCCGGCGCCGTCTCCCCCGCCTCCGCCTCGATCCAGCGCCTGTCGGCGGCGAGCACCCCCGGTGCCCCCGCCCGCAGGCCCAGATCCCCCTCGACGGTCCTTAGAGTCGGCGGCGGCGGCAGCAGCGGGGCCTCGATGCCGGGTGCGGCCGGCTCGGCTCGGCGGTCCGAGTGGACGTCGGTCGTGGCGCCGCCGACGTCGATGACGACCAGGTCGCCGAGCCCGGGCTCCTCCGCGGTGCCGCGGGCAAGCAGTCGCGTCGCCTCCAGGACCGCCTCCGGCGTCGGCATCTTCACCATCCGCTCGAACTCCCCGCTGGCGCTGAGGCCCTTGCCGCCGATCACGTGCTCGAGGAAGACCCGCAGGATCGCCTCGCGGGCCGACTCGATCTCCAGCCGCCCTAGGTCCGGCATCACGTTGCCGGCGACCTCCGCCCCGGCCCCTGCCTCGCGCAGCAGGTTCGCCACCTCCCCGGCCACCTCGGCATTGCAGGCGACCACCGCGTAGCCGCCGATCCCACCCTCGGCGAGACGGCGGGCGTTCTCCAGGACGAGATCCGCCTGACCGCCGTCGGTGCCGCCGGCGAAGAGGACGATCTCCGGCCGCGCCGCCCGCAGCTCGTCGACCTGGTCGTCGTCGAGGCTTCCCGCCAGCACCACCTCGACCCTGGCCCCGGCGTTGAGGGCGGCCTGTCGCGCCGCGGCGGCGGTCAGGTCCTCGACCAGCCCGACCGCCGCCACCCTGAGGCCGCCGCCGGCGCTCGAAACCGCCAGTTCCTCTTCGATTGAGCCCGGCCCCCCGGCCGCGGCCCTGGCCGCCTCCAGCGCGGAGGCGTACCCCTCCATCAGGTCGGTGCCGGTCGCGGTCGGCGCTTCGGCGCGCGCCAGCAGCCTCCCCTCCTCGGGGTCGACCAGGCTGACCTTGGTGTAGGTGCTGCCGAAGACGGCGAGGGCAAAGACGCCCACCGTCAGGCGGGGACGCCGCCGCGGCGACGCTCGACCAGCGAGTCGATCAGGCGGTCGATCGTCCCGGGGGTCTCGATCCCGCTTGCGTTGAGATCGGCGCTGACGTCGATAGGGATCTCCGAGCCGTCGACGTCCTCGTTGAGGACGCCGCCCATGAACACCGGGACCTCCTTGATTCCCGCCGTGCCCATCTCCGCCATCAGGCGGCGACCGAACGAGCGGGCGACGCCGTTGTGGGTGGTGATCACGACCGCGTCGGCGTCGGTCTCGACCACGGCTTTGACGATGTCCTCGGGATCGCGGTTGATCCCGAAATCGATCACCTCCGTCCCCGCCGTGCCGAGGGCGGAGGCGAGCAGGAACTCCGCGAACTCGTGCACGTCGGTCGAGGTGACGAGGACCTTCATCCCCTGGATCGCCTCCTCCTCGCCGCGCTCGCGGAGCTCCCCGAGCAGCCGCTCGCGCTCTTCCATCGTGCTCTTCACCAGATCCGTTTCGAGGACCGGGCGACGGCCGCGAGGAAACGCCGGGTCCGGCTCGCCGGCACCGAACAGCTCCTCGCAGCGGGTGGAACCGAGCCGTTTGAGGACGAGCAGCAGCTGGGCCGGGTCGCGGGCGTCGATGCCGGCGCTCTCCAGCCCCTTTATCGCCGCGTCGAAGAACGCCCGCCCGCCGCGCACGAGCTCATCGCGCATCGCCTCGATTTTCACCCAGTCGACGACCGGGTCGACCAGGGGCACGTAATCCTCGAGGCGGCGGCTGATCGTCTGCACCGTCGCAACCTCCTGCCAGGAAGGGATCCGCTCGGTCTCGGTGACGGGCACGGCGATCGGCGCCCCGCCGAGGCCGTAGCGACGGTCGACCATCTTCATGAAGAGGACGTCGGTGTTGAGGACCGCCATGTTGGCATCGAAATCCGGCGTGTTGCCGATCGTGTCCCCCTGGACGAAGCCGGCCGGGACGCCGCGCGGGTTGACCGCGTGCAGGGCCAGCGTCACCGCCGACTTGATCGCAGGGTTCTGGGTCAGCCCGCCCCAGGAGCAGGAATAGGCGGCGCCGATCAGCTCTTCGCTGACGTAGCGCTCCAGCATCGCCCAGCCGACGTAGTTGGCGTAGTCGTGGAAGACGCCGGGGTAGCCGTCCTCCAGGTAGGAGTCGAAGCAGACTCCCTCCTCGCGAAAGGCCGCAAGCACGCCGGCGGCCTTCAGCACCGCCATCGTCTGGGCGACGTCGTCGCTCCAGTACGGCCAGCGCCAGGAGTACTGCGAGAGAACGCCGATGTGGGTGATCCCGACTCGCAAGGCGTCGAGCGCGTTCTCCACCGAGCCGGGCCCGCCGATCATGTTGTCGGCGGCCTCCGGCTGGATCGGCACGGTGTGGGCGAGCTCCCACCAGTCCTCGTCGTCCCAGAGCGCCGGCCCGGTCTCCTGCGGCGCCTCCGCCCGCTTGTCCTTCGGCAGCCCCATCCGCCGCTCGGCGATCAGGTTGAAGCGGTCGGGCGGCCGCACCCCCCGCGCGAGCGCGTCTTCGTAGATCAGCCCCAGCGCCTCGCGGGTGTCGTCCCAGGTGGCGAGGCCGATGTTCATGCAGGTGCAGGAGAAGCCCTCCTGGCGCGCGCGTTCGCGCCACTCCCGCTCGGAGCCGACGCCTTTCTCCTCGCAGAAGAGCGAGCGACCGCGCTCGACGGTCGAGCCGAGGGCCCGTCCCTCCTCGACGGCTTCCCTTCCGTCCGGCAGGTCCGCCGGCAACAATGCGGTCAGGTCGACGTCGATCTCGGTCATCTTCCTACCCGTCCAAAATCCAGCCGCCGCTTACCTCCAGCACCTGGCCGGTCGTGTAGCCGCCGCCGTCGGAGGCGAGGTAGAGAACCGTTTCGGCGATCTCCTCCGGCTTGCCCATCCGGCCCAGGGGCGTCATCGCCAGGGCTTCCTCGACGTGCTCCTCCGGGATCTCCCAGTCGTCCTCCCAGTTGGCTTCGATCGGCCCCGGGGCGACGGCGTTGACGCGGATCTCCGGGGCGAGGTCGCGGGCGAGGGCCGAGGTGAAGGCGCGGACGCCTCCCTTGGCGGCGCAGTAGGTGACGGCGACCGAGTTGACGACGTTCTCCTGGTTGATTCCGTTGCCGTAGGAGCCGGAGAAGTTGACGATCGCGCCGTTGCCGGTCTTGCGCAGGTGCGGTGCCGCCGCCTGGCAGACGCGGAAGGTCCCGAGCAGGTCGACGTCGAGCAGCTTCGCGAAAGCGTCGTCGTTCGAATCGGCGAACCGCACCGCGTCGGCCGGGTCGATCCGGCCGGCGGCGTTGACGACGACGTCGATTCGCCCGTAGCGCTCGGCGGCATCGGCGACGAACCGCTCCACCGACGCGCGGTCGGTCACCTCCACCTGGGCGACGTGACCCGTGGATCCGGCCGCTTCGATCTCCCTCAGCGCCTCTCGCGCGGAGTCCTCCGAGGAGCGATAGCCGAGCGCGACCGCCGCTCCCTCGCGGCCGAGCGCACGAGCCACGGCGCCGCCCAGGGCACCGCCTGCCCCGGTGACGATCGCGACCCTCCCATCGAACCGCTTGCCGTCGTTCCACTGACCCATGGGCCATAAAACCTAACCGCTGACAAGTCTCGCCGCCCGCCGTTTCAGAAACCGAGGGAGAGCCCACGAAGAGGAGGTTGAAGATGAAGCGACTTCTTGGCGTGATGGCGATCGCGGTGCTGGGCCTCACGGCCGTGGGCACGGCAGCCCCCGGCGACCCCACCGACCTCAAAGTCACCAAGACGGCAAACGCCGGCACGGTGAGCGTCGGCGACACCATCACCTACACGATCGAAGTCGAGAACCTGGGGCCGGAGACGGCCACCGGCGTGACCGTCACCGACGCGATGCCGCGCGAGGTCGACTTCGGCTCGGCCACCAGCACCCTGGGCACCTGCGCGCCCCAGGGCCGCAGGGTCGTCTGCTCGATCGGCACGCTGGAAGCGGGTGCGGCCGCCAAAGTCAGCTCGGCCACGGTGACGCTGAGCGTGGTCGCGCGGAAGAGCGGAACCGCGACCAACACGGCCTCGGTCGCGAGCAGCCAGAAAGATCCCGTCAGCGCCAACAACGCCTCGAGCGCGACCGTCCGCGTGCTCGACAAGGCGCCGACCGCCACCTGCGCCGGGGTCGCCGCGACGATCGTCGGCACCGCGGCCTCCGAGACCCTGACCGGCACGGGCGGGCGCGACGTGATCGTCGCCAGGGGCGGCAACGACCGGGTGTTCTCGTTCGCCGGGCGCGACCTGATCTGCGCCGGCGGCGGCTTCGACCGGGTCGTCTCCGGCACTGCAGCCGATCGGGTGCTGGGCCAGGCCGGCTTCGACCGCCTGCTCGGGCGCGGCGGCCCCGACCTCCTGCAGGGGAACCGCGGCAACGACGTCCTGAAGGGCAACGCCGGCAGGGACCGGCTGCGCGGCGGGCGCGGCTTCGACCGCTGTCGCGGCGGCGCGGGCCTCGACTCGGTTCGCAGCTGCGAGCGTTAGACGTGAGGAGGAGCGAGCCCTCGCCGCGAGGGCTCGCTCCACTCCGATTCCTCAGGTGCGGGCCTGCTCTTTGACGTCCTGCGCGTTTTCCTTGGCGCTGTCTTTGAGCTCCTCGGTCTGCTCCTGGCCGGCCTGCCTGGCGGTATCCATCGCCTGCTGGCCGACGTCTTTGGCGCCTTCTTTGACCTGTTCGCCGACCTGGCTGGCGACCTCCTGGCCGCGCTCGAGGGCCTCCTGGCCGGTTTCCACCGCCGTTTCTTTGACCTGATCGGCGATCGGGCCGACCTTTTCGTCCTCGATCCGGGAGCTGGGCAGCATCATCCCGGCGAGAAAGCCGGCGGCGAGGCCGCCGACGGCGAGGCCGAGCGGGTTTTCCTGGGCGATGCCGACGGCCTGCTTGGCGCCTTCTTTCACCTGTCCGCCGTCCGGCGTGGCCTCCCCCACTTTGTGGGTGGTGCCCTGGACCTGCTCGATCAACCGCTCGCGCTTGTCGGCGAACGACTCCTTGACGCGGGTTTTCACGTCGGTCTTGTAGGCGAGGGCGTCGACGGTGTCACCCATCTGCGCCCGCGTCTCCTCTATCTCCTCGCGGATTTGGCTTGGCTCTTGGCCCATTGCACGTCCTCCTTCACGGTTTCGACGGTTTGCTCAGGCGCGGGCGGCGTCGCCTGTTTCACTCTTTCCCTCCCGGTCAGCGCCAGGACCGCTGCGATGGCGCCGTAGACGAGGGTGACGATGAGGGCGGCAACCCAGAGGTCCATCGCCTTGTCGAGCAGGGCGAGGATCATCGTCGTCAGCGTCCCCAGTGCCAGCAGGCCGACCACCGCGGCGCCGCCGAACATGCCGGCCCCCTGCCCTGCCGTCTTACCTTTCTCGGTCAGCTCGGCCCTCGCCAGCTCGATCTCCTTGCGGACCAGCGTCGTGGTCTGCTCGGAGAGCTGTCTGACGAGCTCGCCGGTCGAGTGCGAACGCAGCTCGTTGGTCTCTCCGTTAGCCGTGCTCATGGCGTCGGGGAGGGAACGGCCGGAGCCGAGTTCGGGGCGGGCGGGGCGGGCGTCGCGGTCGGCGGCGGCGGGGTGGCCACCGGCTCGACCGCCGAGCGTCGTGGCAGTGGCGTCGCTCCCTGCCCGACCTGGGCGGTGGCGGTCTGGCCGGTCCGCTGCTGGTAGCGGTTGCGGCTCGACGCCTTGAGGAAGCGAGCGGCAACCACGCCGATTGCGATCCCGCCGGCCATCACCGCCCAGGGCCGCTGCCGTCCGAACTCCTCGACGTCTTCGAGCATCTCGTCCGGTCCGTGCTCCTTGAGATAGGAACCGACCTTCTCGGTCTGCTCGGCGGCCTGGTCGGCCAGTTTCGCCGGGGTGTCTTTGCCTTGTTTGCGCAGCTCCTCGCCGACGCTGCGCAGGTCCTGGGCGGTGCCACTGACCCGCTCCCCTGCCTGCGTCGAACGATCGTCGATCTGCTGGCGAATGCCCTCCTGAGCCTTGCCCGCCGCCTCACGCGCTTTCTCCTGCGCTTCGCCGGCGACTTCCTGGGCCTTCTCCTGGGCTTCGCCAACGCTTCCGTCAGCCATGTCTTCCTCCAAGTAGTCGGTGGTTTGCTTGCCTGCACCCGTGCAGGGGCGCACGACGGCGCTCTTGCCGCTGCTCCTGACCGGCGGCCCCGGCGAGGGTTCGTCAACCTCGCCGCTCCGCGGTCGCTGCTCCCGAGATCGGCGCGAACCTAAACGAGACGGCGCGACTTCGGGCTTATTACGCGGATTACCCCACGCTGCGATAGACAAACTCCTCCTTGGAATCTCCGGGTGCCATATTCATCCGCTTCCTCAAGTTCGGCTGCCTCGCCTGGGGCGGACCGGCTGCCCAGATCGCGATGATCAAGCGCGAGTGCGTCGACGAGGAGAAGTGGGTCGACGAGAGGAGCTTCCAGCGGACGCTGGCGGTGTACCAGGTGCTGCCGGGGCCGGAGGCGCACGAGCTGTGCGTCTACTTCGGCCGCCTGCGCGGCGGCAAGCTCGGCGGGCTGATGGCGGGCCTGGGCTTCATGCTGCCGGGGTTCCTGCTGATGCTCGGGCTCTCGGCCCTCTACGTCGAGACCGACCTCGCCGAGGACCTCGACGCCCTCTTCTACGGCCTGAGCGCGGCGGTGGGCGCGCTGGTGGCGCGAGCGCTGGTGCGGCTGGGGCAGTCGTTCATCCGCGACCTGCCGCTGGCGCTGATCGCGATCGCCGGCTTCGCCCTCACCCTGTTCGCCGGCGCGAGCTTCGTGCTGGTCCTGCTGGGAGGCGGGTTGGCGTACGAGCTGTGGAGGAACGCCAGGGCCTGGGTCGGCAGGGCGCCCTCCCTATCGCCGGGATTGCCGGCGATGCTCTGGACCGGGCTCGGCGCGATCACCCTAGGCCTCACCGCCGAGATCTTCCTCGAGGGGCTGAAGGCTGGCCTGCTCACCTTCGGCGGCGCCTACACGGTGGTGCCGTTCCTCCACGACAGCGCCATCGACGGCCGGCACTGGCTGACCGAGAGCCAGTTCATCGACGGCCTCGCGATCGGCGGCATCCTCCCCGCCCCGCTGATCATCTTCGCCACCTTCGTCGGCTACCTGGCGGGGGGACTGGTCGGGGCCCTGGTCATCACCCTCGGCATCTTCGTCCCCGCCTTCCTCTTTCCGATCTACCTGCACCGGCAGCTGGTGGCGATCGCGGAGAACGAACGCCTCCACCTGTTCCTCCTCGGCGTCGCGGCCGGGGTGATCGGGCTGATCGCCGCCGTCACCGTGGAAATCGTCGAGGCCGGCGTCGTCGACGCCTATACCGCCGCCCTCGCGATCGGGGCCTTCCTCGCCCTCAACCGCTGGCACGGCAAGCTGACCGTGCTCTACGTGGTGCTCGCCTGCGGCGCGATCGGGGCGATCCTGCAGCTGACTATCGCCTGATCAGGCGACCGCGCCAGTCCTCGCTCAACAGCGTTTCCACCGTCTTCAACAGGGACTCCGAGGGGGCGCGGCCGGCCGCCGTCGCGCGCTCCGCAGCCGGCCGCTGCCTCCGTGCCTCGGCGGGGGAGGTGCCCGTCCGCATGACTCGCCGGCGCCGAAAGGGGCGAGGCGTCGGATCTTCACCGCGGTCGAGCACAAGTCCAAGATAGAGCCACTGCCCCCATTCCCAGGGAGGGTTGAGCCCGCCCTGCGACTAGTCCATCCTTGTCTGGAGCACGATGTCCTCCAGGGAGCGGAAATCAGATCGGCATCGCCGGCCCTCGGATTCCCCCGAGGGCATCCAGGCGATGCTCAACGCGCTGCCGGCGATGGTCGGCTACTGGGACAAGGACCTGCGCAACCGGATGGCCAACGACGCCTACATCGAATACTTCGGCCAGACGCCGCAGGAGCTGCGCGGCAAGCACATCCGGGACCTGCTGGGGCCCGACCTCTACGAGAAGAACCTGCCCTACATGGAAAGGGCGCTGGCGGGCGAACCCCAGCTGTTCGACCGCGAGATCCCGACCCCCTCCGGCGAGGTCCGCTACACCCAGGCCTCCTACATCCCAGACACGGTCGGGGGCGAGGTGCGGGGGTTCTTCGTCCTGGTCACCGACATCACCGAGCGCAGGCACATCGAAGAAGAGGTGGAGAGCAGCCGCTCGCGTCTGGCGGAGGCCGAGCGGGTGGCGCGGATGGGCAGCTGGGAGTGGGACATCCCCAGCGGCCGGCTGACCTGCTCGGAGGGGCTCTTCCAGGTCTACGGCATCAAACCCGAGGATTTCGACGGCTTCTACGAAGGGGGGTCCCAGTACGTTCACCCGGAGGACCGCGAGCTCGTCGAGCGGGTGATGCGGGAAGCCGTCGAGCGCGGCACCGCAGTCGACTACGAGTACCGCATCATCAGGCCGGACGGCCGCGTCCGCCGGATCCACAGCCGTGCCGAGCTGACCGTCGGCGAAGACGGCAAGCCGCTTCGCCTCACCGGCACCGTCCAGGACGTGACCGAGGTCCGCGCCGCCGCCGAGGTCCTCCACCAGACCGCCAGCGACCTCGGTCGCCGCGCCGCCGAGCTCCACCGCCTCCCCGATCGCTCCCGCCGCGGCGAGGACGATCTGGACAAGTTCCTCTCCGCCCGCCAGCTCGAGATCCTCAGCCTCGTCGCCGAGGGGCTCAGCAACGCCGAGATCGCCTCCCGCCTCTACCTCGGCGAGAGCACCGTCAAGTGGCACGTCCGCAAGATCCTGCGCGCGCTCGGCGTGGCCAACCGCGCCCAGGCGGTCGCCCG
>DASUQZ010000276.1:0-2433 GCA_036280335.1 Solirubrobacterales bacterium | reverse complement strand
ACCCCCGGGCAGAGGGGGGCGAATGGAGCCGGCCTCCTCCTTAGACTGGGAACCAGATAAGCGAACCAGAGGAGTGAGTGAATTGGCAGCTTCGAACGTGAACGTGGTGGTCGTCACCGGGAACCTGACCCGGGACCCGGAGCTGCGCCATCTCGGCAGCGGAACCGCCGTCTGCAAGCTGCGCGTGGCGGTCAACAGCCGTCGCAAGGACGGGCAGACGGGCGAGTGGGTGGACAAGCCCAACTACTTCGACGTGACGGTCTGGGGCGCGCAGGGCGAGAACTGCGCCAACTACCTCTCGAAGGGCCGCCCTGTGGCGGTCGAAGGCCGGCTCGACTGGCGCGAGTGGGAGGACCAGGGCGGCAACAAACGGCAGAGCGTCGAGATCATCGCCAACACCGTCCAGTTCCTCGGCTCGCGCGACGGGTCCGGGGGCGGCAACGGCAACGGCGGTGGCGGCTTCGCTCCTCCGCAGAGCGACGTTCCCGCCGACATGTCCGATTTCGGCGGCGCCCCGGCCGGAACCGGCGGCGGTTCGTCCGAGGACGACATTCCCTTCTAGCGACGCAGCAGGGCTGTCGCAAGGCGGCGGCCCTGCAAAGGTCTGTAGCATCTCGCGCCGATGGCACGAGCAGCAGAGTCTTCATCCCGTTCGGGACCGCGGCGCGGCGGTAGGCGCGGCGCTGATCGCTCGCGCCCGCGCAAGTACACGCGGGTCAACTCCGAGGTCGTCGACTACAAGGACCTGAACCTGCTGCGGCGCTTCCTCTCCGACAAGGGGAAGACGCGCGGTCGCCGGGTCACCGGACTTTCCCGCCGCCACCAGCGTCAGCTCTCGGTGGCGGTGAAGCGGGCGCGCGAAATCGCCCTGCTTCCCTACGTCGGAGAGCGCTGATGGCGCAGGCGATCCTGCTTCAGGACGTCGAGTCCCTCGGCGAGCGCGGCCACGTCGTCGACGTCGCCCCCGGCTACCTGCGCAACTACCTGATCCCGCGCAAGCTGGCCCAGCCGGCCACCGCGGGGGCGCTGGAGGAAGCGAAACGGCGCATGGCCGCCGCGGAAAAAGCGGAGGCCCTCCGTGCCGAACGGGAATCGGAAGCCGCCGGCCTGCTCTCCAAGACCGTGCTGACGATCCACCAGCGCGCCGGCGAGGACGGCAAGCTGTTCGGCTCGGTCGGCCCGAAGGAGATCGTCGACGCGCTGCGCGAGGCCCGCGACCTGCGGATCGAGAAAAAACAGGTCCAGCTCGAGCAGCCGCTGCGCGAGCTCGGCACCTTCATGGTCGAGATCCAGCTCCGCGACGGCACCACCGCGGCCGTCAAGACGATCATCAGCGAGGAGAAGTAGTCCGCCTCCGTCGTCGCAGGTCCGGCTGGGTTCGCTCCGAGCGGGCGACGGTCGGTCTCGCCGCCATCGCCATCGGGGCCGCCGGCACCGTCATCGTCGGGCAGTTCAGCCGCATGCTGGCGCGCCGGGCGGGCGAGGCGCACGACCCCGAAGAGCTGCTCGAATCCGCTCCCGCCGCGGCAGCCGACACGGTCGGCGTCGCGGTCCGCGGCTACTCCGAGGCACCGCGCTACGAAACGGTCCTCTTCAACCTCCTCGCCGGGTTCCTCGCCTCCTTCGCGCTGGTCCGGGTCTCGACCTGGGCGATCCGGGAGGGCCGCGGCCCCTTCCGCAACGTCAGCATCGGCGGCCGCCACATCCACCACTTCGTCCCCGGCATCCTGCTCGCCTTCGGCTCCGGCGCCGCGGCGCTGCTGACCGACAACGACAGGGCCGAGCAGCACCTGGCCATCCCGATGGGCGCCGGCTTCGGCCTCACCTTCGACGAGGCCGCCCTCCTCCTCGACCTCGAAGACGTCTACTGGAGCCGCGAAGGCCTGCTCAGCGTCCAGCTGAGCCTGGGGGCGACGGCGATCCTCAGCATCGCCATCCTCACCCTCCGCATGCTCCGCCGCGGCGAGGCCCGCCAGGAGCAGGAGGGCCTGATCCCGCCGGCGCACCACCATCAGCTCTCCTTCGGAACTGCCGCATAAAGCTCACCGAAGTGTGAATTCTTTTAGGCGGCTTTTGCGCGGAAGGCCCGCGTGCCGCGGCACCTCCTCTGGTTTGCTTGCAGGGCGCCCCGCAGCACCACCGGTTCCGCCGCCCGGGCACCTTTACTGAGACCGATGCCGCAGCCTCCCACCACCCACGTCCCGCCCCAGAACATCGAGGCCGAGGAGTCGGTGCTGGGCGCGATGCTGGTCGCCGAGCCGACGCTGACGCGGGTGATCGACGAGGTGAAGCTGCACCGCGAAGACTTCTACCTCGACAAGCACCGGGAGATCTTCGAGGCCATCCACGACCTCTACGCCGCCTCGAAGCCGGTCGACGAGCTCAGCGTCAGCGAGGCGCTGACCCAGCGCAACAAGATCGAGGAGGCGGGCG
>DASUQZ010000275.1:0-2005 GCA_036280335.1 Solirubrobacterales bacterium | reverse complement strand
AGGTAGTTGAGCCTGAGGACGCGATTGAGGTCGAGGTCCTCGAGGTCGGAGGGGACGCGCGAGTTGATCACCTGCATCATCTCGTCGGGGCTGACCCCGTTGGCCAGCATCGAGGCGACGAAGGAGCCGGCGCTGGTGCCGACGTAGACGTCGAAGTTGTTGACGGTGCTGTTGACCGCGAGCAGGTCGAGCGCCCGCAGGGCGCCGATCTCGTAGACGCCGCCGGTGAAGCCGCCGCCGCCGAGGACCAGCGCGGTCTTCGAGGGCTTCTTCCGCCGGGCCTGGCGTTTCCGCGGCTTGGACTCGATGTCTACGACTTCACCCATACGTGCAGTATTCCAGGGCGGGAGGTCATCCTCGACCGCTACCTTCCACGTCTCGCGTGTTGGGAAACCCGATGAAACGCATCCTGCTGCCTCTTTTGGTCGTCTCAGCAGCCCTTTTCCTGCTGCTCGCCGGCGGGGCCCAGGCCAGCCGGACCTGCGACCAGATGCGCTCCTGGCTGCATCAGGGCGGCGGTTCGTCCAGCGGCCTGCTCGTCGTCGATGCCGAAACCGAGCAGGTCCTCTGCGCCAGCGCCCCGGGCCGGTCCCGCCCCCTGGCCTCGAACATGAAGCTGTTCACGACCGCCGCGGCCCTCTCCAAGCTCGGGCCGGAGTACCGGATCCCGACCAAAGTCTTCCGCGACGGCCGCGTCGACGCCAACGGCGTCCTCCACGGCAGCCTTTACCTCCAGGGCGGGGGCGACCCGGCGCTGGGGACGCCTGGCTTCTACGGCAGCTACCTGGGCGGCCTCGGGACCAACATCTTCTCGCTCACCCCGCAGGTGAAGGCGGCGGGGATCAGGTCGATCACCGGGCGCCTCTACGCCGACGACACGATCTTCGACCGCCGCCGCGGCGTCGCCGACTCCGGCTACGGGACCAGCCCCTACATCGGCCCCCTCTCCGGGCTCGCCTTCAACTCCGGCTTCAGCGGCTCGACCAGCGCCAGCGGCTTCTCCGCCGACCCGGCGAAGCTGGCCGTCTCGAAGCTCGGCCGCTCGCTGCGCGGGGCCGGGGTGAAGCTCCCGGCCCAGACCGCGCTGCGGCCGACGCCGCCGAACGCCGAACGGGTGGCGATCGTCCGCTCCCCCACCCTCGACCGCATCGTCAACCTCACCGACGTCTACTCGGACAACTACTTCGCCGAGACCCTGATCAAGCTGCTGGGCGCGAAGTTCGGCGGCAGCGGCACGACCGCCGCCGGCGCCAACGTGGTCGAGGCCTTCGCCCGCGCCCACGGCTCCAACGTCAACGCCGTCGACGGCTCCGGCCTCACCCGCGGCAACCGCGCCAGCCCCCGCCAGGTGGTCGAGCTGCTGCTGGGGATGCAGGAGGACGAAGCCGGTGAGGAGTTCATCCAGGACCTGGCCCTGGCCGGCCAGGAGGGGACGGTCGCCAGCCGCATGGAGGGCACCGCCGCCTACGGCCGCTGCCGGACCAAGACCGGGACGATCAGCGGCGTCAGCAACCTCTCCGGCTACTGCTTCAACCGCAGCGGCCGCGTCATCGCCTTCTCGATCCTGATGGCGGGGGTCGGCAACCTCACCTCCGCCCACCTGAACCAGGACCGAATCGCCGCCGCCGCGGCCGGCTACTGAGCGCTCCTAACCGCCGACGAGCTCGCGCAGCCCCGCCTCGTCGAGGATCTCGGTGCCGAATTTCTCAGCTTTGGCGAGCTTGGAGCCCGGGTTGTCGCCGGCGACGACGTAGTCGGTTTTCTTCGAGACCGAGCTGGTCACCTTGCCGCCGGCCGACTTCACCATCGCCGCCGCCTCCTCCCGGGTCAGCTCGGGGAGCGTGCCGGTGAGGACGACGGTCTTGCCTTTCAGCGGCCCGTCCTCCTGGCGGCGTTCGGAGGCGTCGGCCTCCAGCCGCAGGCCCTTCCCACGCAGCTTCCTGATCAAGTCCCAGGTGGCATCGTCGGTGAGCGACTCGTTGATCTGCACCGCCATGATCGGCCC
>DASUQZ010000274.1:0-2018 GCA_036280335.1 Solirubrobacterales bacterium | reverse complement strand
TCGAGTACGCGCTGACCGACAAGGGCAGGGCTCTTGTGCCGCTGGTCGAGGACATGCGCAGCTACGGGATGCGGTGGCTGCTGGGCGACGCCGCCGACCGCGAGCCGGCCGCCGTTTAGGCGCCGGCTGCAAGCGATCATTCAGGCGCAGGAGGGTGCCCGGCCAGGCTGAAGCCTGAGGCGTGCGGGACTTCCTCCTCAACGAATCGATCAAGCGCCTTGCCACCGAGACCGTCTCGCGGCTGAGCTCGCTGGTGGCGATGGGGGAGGAGATCCCGTTCGACGTCGCCGCCGCCGACGACGGCGACGATTCGGCCTTCTACAGCTACGTCCCGATGACCGGGCGCTACGTGGTCGACCACGCCGAGGAGGTGCGGGGCCTGCCCAGCTTCGCCGCCGCCCGCGAGGCCACGGTCGAAGCGGGTGTCGCCGCTCCCTACCTGGAGGCGCGCGGCGAGGCGGTTCCCGCCGACCCCGGCGCCCGCGCCGAGCTGATGCTGATCACCTTCTTCTCCGAGCTCTGGGAGGGCTCCACCGGCTTCGCCCTGGATCGCGAGCGGCTCGAGTCGCAGCTGGCGACCCTCGACGCCGAATCGCGCGACGCCGACGACGCCGAGGTCCTGATCGTCCCGATCGTCGGCCTGCGGATGTCGGCGCAGCGGCTGCAATTGCCGCACGGCGTCCGTGTCGTCCGCGCCGACTCGATCGAGGCGCCGGTCGAGGCGATGCGCAGCGAGGGCATGGGCCGGGCCTCCTGGGAGCCGCAGTACCTGGCCGTCGCCGACCAGGACGCCGAGGGCGGGGCCGAGAGCGCCCTGATGCAGCTGCGCGAGCTGGTCAGCGTGATGCGGATGTACAAGGGCGGCGGCGTCGGCCTCGGGCCCTACGCCTTCGCGCCGACCGGCGAGGGCTGCTGGCGGCGGATCGCCACCGGCGCCCCCGCGACCCGCCCCGGCGGCTACCGCCTCAGCGAGGTCGAGGCCGAGGAGCTGATCGAGTTTGCCGGCACCCTGGAGGCCCGCCCCGATCCCGACAGCGCCCTCACCTGGGCCGTCGGCCGCTTCGAGATGGGCTGCGAGCGCCCCACCGCGCTCGAGGGCCTCAGCGACCACCTGCTGGCGATGCGTGCCGTGCTCGAGGGCCACGGCCCGGTCGGGGCCTCACTGCCGCTGCGCGCGGCGGCCCTGATCGCCGACGAGGAGATGGACCGGATCGAGGCCGGCGAACGGGTCGAGCAGGTGCTCGAGCTGGAGCGGGCGATGATGAACGGCCGTCCCGTCGAGCGTGCCGTCGAGCTGGCGACCTGGATCGAGGAGGGCACCCGCCGCCTGCTCCGCGAAGCCGCCCTCGGCGAGCTCGGCAACGATCTCAGCACCGTCGCCGACGAGACCCTGATCGTCGATGGCCTCGCCGAAGGCGACGCGCAGATCAGCGTCTCCGTCGCCGAGGAGCTGGTCGTCGAAGAGGAGCCCTACCCGGAGGAGGAGCCCTTCGTCCCCGAGCCCGAGTACGAGGAGATCTCGATCGAGGCCTTCGAGCCCCAGCCGTCCGCCGAACTTCAGCTGCCCGTCGAGGAACTACCGGAGGAGGAGTACGTGGAGCAGGAGACCCGCATCATGGAGCCGATCCCGGCCGAAGACGAGATCAGGATCACCGCCACCCCGTGGCTCGAGGAGGTCTCCGACCCCCGCGGCGGCGACACCATCCAGTGGCCGGCCGACGCCGAGCGCGATCTGCAGCACCGCGAAAAGGTCGACACCCCGCGCGTCCGCCACCTCTTCCCGGTCCCGGACTCGGACTGGGAGGTCGAGCACCTCGAGTTCGAGTACTCGCGCCGGGCGCGCTAGACCGCTGCCGGTGGATTCGGCACTCATGCCGCGCTGATCGACGCGCTGGCTTTGCGACCGCTTGACCGCGCGCTTCTGGTTGGAGCCGGGGCATTGGCCGAGCCGGCGCTGCGCGCGCTTGACGCGATCCACGTCGCCGCTGCCGTGGGTCTCGATCCGATCGACGCCTTCG
>DASUQZ010000273.1:0-10011 GCA_036280335.1 Solirubrobacterales bacterium | reverse complement strand
TGCATCGCCGCCGCCGTCAGGTCGAGCAGCCAGGAGCCGACCACGCTGCCCCGCCGCCAGACCTCCGTCACCTCGGGCAGGTCGAGGTCGTACTGGTAGTACTCGGGGTGGTCGAGCGGCGCGGTCTCGGCGTCGGCCTCGCGCTCCACCTTTCCTGCATTGGCGTTGCGGAGGATGTTCAGCCCCTCAGCGTAGGCGGCCATGATCCCGTACTCGATTCCGTTGTGGACCATCTTCACGAAGTGGCCGGCCCCGCTGGGCCCGCAGTGGAGGTAGCCGTTCTCGGACGGCGAGGGGTCGCCGCTCCGCCCCGGCGTCCGCTCCGCCGCCTCGACGCCGGGGGCGAGGGAGGCGAAGATCGGGTCGAGCCGCTCGACCGCCCGGTCCGGGCCGCCGATCATCAGGCAGTAGCCGCGCTCGAGCCCGAAGACGCCGCCGCTGGTCCCGCAGTCGACGTAGTCGATCCCCTGCTCCCCGACCTTCCCGGCGCGGCGGATGTCGTCGCGGTAGTAGGAGTTGCCGCCGTCGACGATCGCGTCGCCGGCCTCCAGCACCGCGGCGACCCCCTCGACCGTCTGCTCGGTGATCTCGCCGGCCGGGACCATGATCCAGACCGACCGCGGCGCGCTCAGCTTCGCCGCCATCTCCTCCAGCGAGGATGCCCCCTCGGCCCCCTCGCCCGCCAGCCGCGAGACCGCGTCGGGGTTGACGTCATAGGCGACGATCTCATGACCGTCGCGCATCAGGCGCCGGGCCATGTTGGCCCCCATCCGTCCGAGACCGACGATTCCGAGCTGCATGAGACCTCCGCTGGTTGGGGTGGGGTGAGCGGCGCTGCCGGGTCATCGTACTTTCAGCGATAGCCTGCCGCCGATGGCTGACGCGGCCGATGTGCTGGCGATCTTCGGGATCAGCGGCGACCTGGCGAAGAAAATGACCTTCCGGGCGCTCTACCGGCTGGAGGAGCGGGGGAAGCTCGGCTGCCCGATCGTCGGGGTGGCGATCGACGACTGGGACGACGAGCAGCTGCGCGCGCACGCGCGGGACGCGATCGGCGCCACCGTCGGCGACCCCGACGAGGACGTCTTCTCCCGCCTGGCCGCGCGCCTCACCTACGTCCAGGGCGACTACGCCGAGGAGGAGACCTTCGAGCGCGTCGCCGCGGCGATCGGCGACCGCAGGCATCCCGTCTTCTACCTGGAGATCCCGCCCTCGCTCTTCGCCACCGTCGTCCAGGGGCTGGGCAGGGCGGGGCTGACCGAGAACGCCCACGTGGTGATCGAGAAGCCCTTCGGGCGCGATCTCGAATCCGCCCGCAGGCTCAACGCCGAGCTGTGCACGGTCCTGCGCGAGGACCAGATCCTCCGCATCGACCACTACCTCGGCAAGGAGCCGGTGATGGACATCACCTACCTGCGCTTCGCCAACGCGATGCTGGAGCCGGTCTGGAACCGCGAGCACGTCTCCCACGTGCAGATGACGATCGCCGAGGACTTCGGGGTCGAGGACCGCGGCCGCTTCTACGACGCGGTCGGGGCGATGCGCGACGTGATCCAGAACCATGCCCTGCAGGTGCTGGGAATCGTCGGCATGGAGCCGCCGACCGGCAACCACCCCGACAGCGTCCGCGACAAGAAGCTGGAGTTCTTCAAGGCGATGCGGGCGGCCGACCCGCGGCGCTACGTGCGCGGGCAGTACGAGGGCTATCTGGACGTCAGGGACGTCGCGCCCGATTCGACCACCGAGACCTTCGCCGCCGTCGAGCTCGAAGTCGACAACTGGCGCTGGAGCGGGGTGCCGTTCTTCGTCCGCGCCGGCAAGTGCCTGCCGGTCAAGTCGAGCGAGGTGACGGTCTTCTTCAAGCGCCCGCCGCGGCTCGGCGTCGGCCCCGGCCGGACGCCGGAACCGAACCAGATGACGATCCGGATCGAGCCCGAGCCGGGGGCGCGGACGCGCCTCTACGCGAAGAAGGCGGCGGAGGAGGCCTTCCAGCCGGCCGACCTGGAAGTCCTTTTCGAGCAGGTGCCAGGGGAGGACCCGCAGCCCTACGAGCGGCTGCTCGGCGACGCGCTCGCCGGCGATCCCCAGCTCTTCACCCGCCAGAGCTCGATCGAAGAGACCTGGCGGGTGGTGCAGCCGCTGCTCGACGAGCCCGGGCCGGTGCACCGCTACGAGCGCGGCACCTGGGGGCCGAAGGAGGCCGAGCAGCTGACGCGGGGGACCGGCCAGTGGACGCAGCCCTGGCTGCCGCGCGACTGAATCCCTCCCGGTAGGCCCCGCCCCACCCGCCGCAAGAGCGCCTATGGTGGCTCGCCGATGAGTGACGCTGGGGAAAGAGCAGATCGGCTCCTCGGTGAGCTGGGGTACGCCGCATGGCGCGATGGTCAGCGCGATGCCGTCATCGCGGCTCTGGAGGGGCGGGATTCGCTGATCGTGATGCCTACCGGCGGGGGAAAGAGCCTCTGCTACCAGCTGCCGGGACTGGCTTCCGAGGAGCTGACGATCGTGGTCAGCCCGCTGATCGCGCTGATGCGGGACCAGTGGGGGAAGCTGAGCCGGCAGGGGCACCGGGTGGCGATGGTCACCTCCGGCATGGAGGAAGGCGCCGTCTGGGAGGCGCTGGAGATGGTGCGGGGCGATGCGCGGATCGTCTACTGCGCTCCGGAGCGATTCGGCTCGAACGCCTTCCTCGAAGCGCTCTCGCATCGCAGGATCGACCTGATCGCGGTCGACGAGGCGCACTGCGTCTCGGAGTGGGGGCACGACTTCCGGCCCGACTACCTGCGGCTGCCGCAGGTAGTGGAGCGGCTGGGCCGGCCGACGGTGATGGCCTGCACGGCGACGGCGACGCGGCCGGTGGCGGGGGAGATCGCCTCGCGGTTCGGGATGCGCGACCCGCTGCAGGTCCGCTCCGGCTTCGACCGGCCGAACCTCTCCTTCGACGTCGTCGCGCTGGAGGGCAAGGGCTGCACCGCGCGCCGCCAGGCGCTGCTGGAGGCGGGGCTGGCCGACCCCGCGAACCGCCCCGCGATCGTCTACTGCGGCACCCGCCGCCAGACCGAAGAGGTGGCCGCGGAGCTGCGCGACGGCGGGATCGCAGCCGTCGCCTACCACGCCGGCCTGGCGCCGGAGCAGCGGACGGCGATCCAGGAGCGCTTCATGGCCACCGACACCGGCGTCATCTGCGCGACCAACGCCTTCGGGATGGGCGTCGACAAGGCGGACGTGCGCTCGGTCTGGCACGTGACGATCCCGACCAGCGTCGAGGCCTACTACCAGGAGGCCGGCCGCGGTGGGCGCGACGGGCTGCCGGCGCGGGCGACGATGCTGGCGCTGAAAGCCGACCTCGGCCGCCTCGTCCGCTTCAACGAACAACGCGCCGGCGATCCGGAGCTGGCGGTCGCCCGCGAGCGCGGCTGGCGCGCCTACCACGCGATCAAGGAGTTCATCTACGGCACCGAGTGCCGCCGCCGCGCCCTCCTCGACCACTTCAGCGACCGCACCGCGGGGGCGCCGCTGGAGCGCTGCTGCGACGTCTGCGACCTGCTCGACTGGCTGCCCGACCCGGAGACGGCCGCCGTCACCCGCACGAAGGGCTCGCGCTCGTCCTCTTCGGCGTCCAAGGCGCCGGCGCCCGAGCCTTCCGCCGCCGACGCGCCGCTCTTCGAGGCGCTGAAGGAGTGGCGGCTGCGCGCCGCCGACGGCAAGCCCGCCTACACGGTCGCCCACAACAAGACGCTGACGGCGATCGCCGCGGTGCGCCCGACCGACGCCGACTCGCTGATCGCGATCAGCGGCATCGGCCCCAGCTTCGTCGAGAAGCACGCGCCCGAGGTGCTGGCGATCGTCGCCGAGCACTCCCAGCCGCTGGCCGCCTAGCGACGACTAAACCCGCAAACGCACTTGCACCGTCCCCGCCGGATCGGGGGCCGAGGCGCGGCACTTGCGACCATGGAGCCTCTGTTGCTCGGCCGGCAAAAGTCGCGAACCGCGATAGCGGTTGCCCTCGCCAGCGTCCTCGCGCTGGTGCTGCTGGCTGCGCCCGCGGCCTCCGGCTCCCTGCTGAAGCCGCCCGGCAAGAAGGTCTACTGGGGCGTCTCGGACACCGGCGACCCCGCCGACTTCGGCCAGTTCTCCGACGTCCTCAACAAGCACCCGGCGGTGATGCAGTCGTTCCGGACCTGGGGGACCGACTTCGACGAGGTGATCCGGCGCTGGCAGATCGCCAACGCGCGGCCGATCGTCCACATCTCCACCGCCGACAACAACACCGGCGCGGAGCTGATCACGCCGGCGCAGATCGCCGAGGGCAACGGCGACCTCTACCTGGTCCGCCTCAACAAGCTCTTCGTCAACAAGAAGATGCGGGGCTACGTGCGGCCGCTCGGCGAGCCGAACCGCTGCCTCAACGTCTGGGCCGCCTACGACTGCGCCGGCGCCTCGCGCGGCCCCGAGCACAGCCCCCGCAACTACAAACGCGCCTTCCGCCGCATCTACGTGATCGTCCACGGCGGCGGTACGCGGCGAAAGATCAACCGCCGCCTCGCCAAAGCCGGCCTGCCGCCGCTGACCGTCGACGTGCGCGGCCTGAAGAAGGCCCCGATCGCGGTGATCTGGAGCCCGCTCCCGGCCGGCTCCCCCACCGTCCCGCACAACCGGCCGCGCCACTTCTACCCCGGCTCGCGCTGGGTCGACTGGGCCGGCACCGACTTCTACTCCGGCTACCCGGAATGGAAGGCGCTGACCGGCATCTACCGCCGCTTCTCCGGCAAGCCGTTCGCGATCACCGAGTGGGCGGTCCATGCCGGCGACGACCCCGCCTTCGTCCGCAAGCTCTTCGCCTGGGTGCGCAAGCACCGCCGCACGAAGATGCTCGTCTACTACCAGGACTTCGGCAGCTCCAGCAGCTACCGGATCCAGAACTACTCCAGCAGCCTCAGCGTTTTGCGCGCCCGACTCCATTCCGGGCTTTTCCCCTCTTACGCGCGGGGCGCGCCGAAGCTACCGCCACCTCCGCCCGGTGGGGTCGGAGCGCGGTGATCGAGGAGTAGCCGGTCAGGTAGATGCGACGCCCGTCGGAGATCACCGGCGTGTAGGTACCGTAGGGGTAGCGGAAGACCCGCCTGCCGCTCCGCATCATGTAGCCGCTCGTCGTCTTGTTGGTGAACTCGGCGACGTAGACGATGTTGCCGACCGCGGAGAGCGAGCCGATTATCTGACCCCCGGGCGAGCGGCTCCAGCGGACGCTGCCGTCCTTGGCGTCGAGCGCGTAGACGTTGCCGTCGAAGGAGCCGATGAAGACCGTCGGCGGGCTGTGCCTGGTGTTGGCGACGGTCGGGCCGGAGTAGGCATAGCCGCCGGTCGAGTACGACCAGGCGAGCTCACCGCTGCCGGTGTCGTAGCTGTAGACGCGGGCGTCGTTGTTGCCGGCGTAGACGCGGCCGTAGGCGACCGCGGGGGTCGAGTAGAAGGCGCCGGAGCCGCCGAAGCCGGGCCCCAGCGAGCCGCTCTGCCAGACGACCTCTCCGCTCTTCGCGTCGACCGCGTTCATGTAGCCGCCGTAGTCGCCGACGAAGAGCTTGCCGTCTTTGTAGGCGGGGGCGGCCTTGATCGGGCCGCCGAGCGGGGTCGACCAGCGCACGTCGCCCTTGCCGGTGCTCATCGCGAACAGTTCGCCGTTCTCGCAGCCGAAGTAGATGGTGCGGTCGATCACCAGGGGCGAAGACTCGGCCCGGCCGGGGAGGTCGCGCTTCCAGATCCTCCTGCCGGTCTTCGCGTCGAGCTTGACGATGTGGCCGGGAACGAGGTTGACGATGTAGAGGCGGTTTTTGTAGAAGGCCGGCGAGGAGGCGTTGAGGCGGCCGATCCGCCGTTTCCAGAGGACCTTGCCGGTGTCGGCGTCGAGGGCGTGGGCGAAGCCGTTGTTGTTGACGAAGTAGAGCTTGCCGCCGACGTAGATCGGCGGGAACTCGAGCAGCGGCCGGTCGGTGAAGCGCCACATTTTCCGGAAGGGCGGCTTCACCCCCCGCACCGGCAGGTAGCGGGTGCGGGCGGGGTTGAGCCCGTACATCGGCCAGTTGACCGTTTTCGCCTTCTTCGGCTCGGGCGGTTTCTGCGGCTTGAAGCGGCGGATCACTTCCTGGTTGTGGACGTCGGCCGGCCGCTTCAGCGCCTCGTAGGCGATCAAGCCGCCCACCACCAGCGCGACCGCGGCGACGATCAGCCCGATCGCCCAGGGCCGGTGCTCGCGCCAGAGCTTGCGCGGGTGGACGAGCAGCCGCAGGGCGTCGAGCAGGCGGGAAACGCGGGCTTTGCCCGCCGGTCCGCCCTCAGGCATTCGCGGCGCGGCGCTCGGACTCTTTGGCGACGCCGGCGAGCAGGTCCCGGATCGCTTTCCTCAGGACCGCCATGAAGATCGATGCCCCGAGCGGCAGCGTCGGCGTCGTCTTGACCGAGTAGACGACCTCGGTGCCGGCGCCGGAGGGCTGCAGTTCCACGGTGCCGACGTGGTCGCGCACCGGCAGGCCGGAGAGGAGCTTGTAGGCGAAGCGGTAGGGGCGCTCGTAGGCGATCACCTCCTCGCGCATCGGCGGGCCGGGCACGGCGGCGAGCACGCGGATCGCGCCGAGGCCGTTCGGCGCCGGGTCGCCTTCGCGCTCGAGCTCCGCCCGGCGCAGGGGCGTGATCTCGGTGTAGCGGCGGTGGTCGGTGAGAACGTCGAAGACGGTCTCGGGCGGGGCGGCGACCTGGCGGACGTATCTGAAGCTCGCCATCGGGAGAAGGCTACGTGAGACGCCAGCGCTGCGGGTCCGAGCCGTCGATCGCCTCTACCTCGCCGGCGATCGCGAGGTGGTCGAGGCAGGAGAGGACGATCTGCAGCGCCCAGGCGCTGGCGGGGGTGTTGAGGTTCTCCGGCCCGATGATCTCGCCGACGATTTCGAAGCCGGTCCGCTCGCCCTCGGCGAGCGCCGAGCGCACTTTCCCGAGCAGCTGGTCGACCTGGCGGCGGGACTCGGCGATCTTCGCCTCGGGGTCGCGGAAGGTGCGGCCGTGGCCGGGCAGGACGAGGTCGACGTCGAGCGGCTCGACCTCCTCGAGGCTGCGGAGGAATTCGCCGACCGGGTCGGGGCTGTGGCCGTAGTCGAAGAAGAGCACGGTGCGCCCGAGCAGGTGGTCGCCGGAGATCAGCAGCTTGCGCTCGGGCTGGTGGAGGACGACGTGCGAGGGCGCGTGGCCGGGCGTCTCGTAGACCTGCCAGGCACCGAGGTCGGTCTCGACCTCGACCCCGGGGACGAGCTCGCGGTCGGGCTCCTTGAGGACGTCGATCCCGGTGTCGTCGTCTTCCTGGCGGCGCTCCCGGTAGCGCTCCAGCGCCTTCGGCGGCACCCCGCTCTGGCGCGCCACCTCGATCCGCGCCTCCAGCGCCGCCTCGGGATCGTCGGCCAACGGCCGCACGTGCTCCCACCGAGGATGCATCCACAGCTCGCACCCGGCCCGCTCGACGATCTCGCCGCCGAGCCCGTAGTGATCGGTGTGCGAGTGCGTGCAGACCACCAACCGCACGTCCTCGACCCCGAATCCCGCCTGCGCCAGCGCCAGGTCCAGCTGCCGCAACCGCCCTTTGCCACCCATCCCCGTGTCGAACATGACGATCCCGTCATCCGAGGCCACGGCCCAAGCGTTCCCATGCGGCACCCCCGGCCAAGGCAGCGGCAGCCGCAGCCGCCAGATCCCCGGCAGGACTTTCTCCGTCCGCGGCGCCTCCGCTTTTCCAGGACTGGCCATCTGGCCAATCCTTTCAGCCAGGGCGGCCCCTCCGGCGGGTGGCGCTCAGGCCAGGGAGAAGGTGCTCGGATCGCCGCCGGTTCGCTCGTCAGCGTCGAGGCGCTCGATGGCGGCCATGTCGTCTTCGCTGAGCTCGAAGTCGAAGACTTCGAAGTTCTGGCGAATCCGCTCGGGGTTCGAGGACTTGGGGATGACGACGTTGCCGATCTGCAGGTGCCAGCGGAGGATGACCTGGGCCGGGGAGCGGTGGTGGTGGGCGGCGACGGTTTCGATCGTGCCGTCGCGCAGGAGGTCGCCTTGGGCGAGGGGGCTCCAGGCCTCGGTGGCGATCTGGTGGTCGGCGTGCCACGCCCGCAGGTCGGGCTGTTGCAGCCGGGGGTGCAGCTCGATCTGGTTCACGGTCGGCAGCTGCTCGGCCTCCTGCTCCAGTCGTTCCAGGTCCTCGATACGGAAATTGGAGACGCCGATCGAGCGGGCGCCGCCCTCCTCCTTGATCCGTTCGAAGGCGCGCCAGGTGTCGAGGAAGAGGTCCTTCGAGGGCAGCGGCCAGTGGATCAGGTAGAGGTCGACGTAGCCGCTGCCGAGCCGCTCGAGGCTCTTGTCGAAGGCGCGCAGCGCCCGGTCGTACCCCTGCGAGGAGTTCCAGAGCTTGGTGGTGACGAAGACGTCCTCGCGCCGCACCCCGGTGGCGGCGACCGCCGCCCCGACCCCCTCCTCGTTGCCGTAGACGGCGGCGGTGTCGACGTGGCGGTAGCCGACCGCCAGCGCCTCCTCCACCCTCTGCTGCGTCTCCTCGGCCGGGATCTGCCAGGTCCCGAACCCCAGCTGCGGCATCCCGACGCCGTCGTGCAGGGTCAGGACCGGGGCTTCGGGCGCGTTCATCATGCGCCCCCGACTACCCCCGGGGCTGCGGCTTTATGCGGCGTGCTTAAGCGGTCGACAGGCCGATGGCCAGCAAGGGGAAGGCGCTCATGACGCCCAGGTAGGCGCCCATCGCGGCGCCGCCGGCGAAGCTGGAGCTGCGCGAGCGGGCGCCGATGATCGCGCCGAGGACGACGAAGACAGCGGCGATTCCGAAACCGATCCAGAAGACGTCGGGCATTGCGGCGGCGAGAATACCTGACCCCGGGGAGGAATCGCCGCCCGCGCGGCAAAGGCGCCCCCATGAACCAGCCAGAGAGCAAGAACAGCAAGCTGATCCTCGCGGCGATGATCTTCGCCGTCTCGATGACCTTCATCGACCAGACGATCGTCGCGATCGCGGTCCCCACCATCCAGGAAGACCTCTCGCTCTCGGCGACGGGCGTGCAGTGGATCATCAACGCCTACCTGCTCTCGCTCTCGGCGCTGTTCGCCTTCGGCGGCCGCCTCGCCGACATCGCCGGCCACCGCCGCATGGTCGTCACCGGCGTCGTCGTCTTCGCCACCGCCTCCGCCCTCTGCGGCGCCACCCCCTCCGGCTCCCTCGACGAGCCCTGGTTCATCGTCTTCCGGGTGATCCAGGGAGCCGGCGCGGCGCTGATGTTCCCGGCGGCGCTGGCGATCGTCCTCAACGCCTTCCCGGTGCGCGAGCGCGGCCAGGCGATGGCGATCTTCTTCGCCGTCGCCGGCGGCCTCACCTCGGTCGGGCCGCTCGCCGGCGGCTTCCTCGTCGAGTGGACCTGGCGGGCGATCTTCTGGGTCAACATCCCCGTCGCGATCATCGCCCTGCTGCTGATCTGGAAGTCGAAGCCGGCCGACGAGAAGCACCCGGCCCCGCTCGACTACACCAGCACCGCGCTGATCACCCTCGGGATGGGCCTCTCGGTGCTGGGGCTGCAGCAGTCGAGCGTCTGGGGCTGGGGGGACTTCAAGACCTGGGTCTGCATCGCCGCCGGTCTCGCGATCCTCGCCGCCTTCGTCCGCTACGAGCTGCGGATCGAGAACCCGCTGCTGCGGCTCTCGGTCTTCAGGGACCGAGCCTTCGCCGTGGACAACGTCGTCCTCTTCCTGCTGATGATCCCCTTCGTCCCGCTCTTCTTCTTCGCCTCGATGTACGCGCAGATCTCGCTCGGCGAAAGCGCCTCGGAAACCGGCCTCTACCTGCTGATCTTCTTCGCCGGCTTCGCCACCGCCTCGCAGCAGGGCGGGCGCCTGCTCGACAAGGTCGGCGCCCGCAGCGCCGTGGTCCCCGGCTGCGCGATCGCCGCGGTCGGCTTCTACCTCTGGGGCAACTCGCTGACCGAC
>DASUQZ010000272.1:0-2012 GCA_036280335.1 Solirubrobacterales bacterium | reverse complement strand
CGAGCACCCGCTCCATGCGGCGGTGGCGATCCTCTGCTTCTCCTTCATCTACATCGGCATCGGCGCGGCCATCGGCGCGATCATCCGCTCGCCGCTGGAGGGCTCGTTGCTCGTCGTCCTCGTCTTCTCGGTCGACGCCTTCTCCGGCCCGCAGATGACCTCGAGCGGCGGGCTCACCGGCTGGACCCCGACCCGCGACGCCGCCGACGTGCTGATCGCCGCCGGGATGGGGATGGGCTCCCCGAATGCCGATTGGGGGGCGATGGCCGCCGTTGCCATCGGTGCCCTCGCAGTCGCCCTGGCTGCGTTCTGGTTCGCGGCAAGGACGAGGTCATAGCGATGCGAAGTGCGGCAATGGCCACGGCGATGGCGTTTCGCGACCAGCGCCGCCGTCCCCTGGTGCTGATCCTCCTGGTGGTCGTGCCGGTCTATGTGGTCACCCGCTCGATCGCCCAGACCGAGCCGACGCCGAGGGTGATCGGCCTGCCCGGCGGGGCGGAGATCGTCACCACGATGCAGGACCTGCACGGAGCGGTGATGGCGGGTACGGCGATCGCCTTCGTCACCTCCCTGGTCGGCGTCTTCGTCATGCACTCCGCTCTGCAGGGAGATCGGCGGCTCGTGGTCGCCGGCCTCGACCCCGGCAAGACGGTGCTTGCGAGGCTGGCGGTGCTGGGCGCGGCGACCGCCTTGGTCGTCACCGTCTCAGCGCTCGCGACCGCGCTCTATTTCACGCCCGCCAACTGGCCACCGCTGATCGCGGCGCTCGTCGCGATCGGCCTCACTTATGCCGGGATCGGCGCCCTGGCCGGAGTCGTTCTCGACAAGCTCGCCGCAACCTACCTGATGCTCTTCCTGGTCATGACCGATCTCGGCATCGTCCAGAACCCGATGTTCGGCGACGGCACCCCTGACGGCTGGGCCGTTGTCCTCCCTGGCTACGGAGCAGGGCGGACGATGGTCGACGGCGCCTTCTCTCCCGGCTTCCACGCCGGCAGCGAGCTCGCCCTGGCGGCGGCCTGGGCGGCGGGGCTCGGTCTCGTCGTCTTCGGGCTCCTGCGCCGGGCCGTCGGAGCGCGCGCCTAGCCCTCGGGGATCTCGGGCAGACGGGCTCGCTTCAGCATCAGCGCGTTCACCGCGACGATGAAGCTCGACCCCGACATCGACAGCGCGGCGATCTCCGGGCGCAGCATCAGACCGAGCGAGGGCTCGAACACTCCGGCAGCGATCGGCAGGGCGACTGAGTTGTAGCCGACCGCCCAGCCCAGGTTCTGGCGCATCTTCCGTAGCGTCGCGCGGCCGATCGTGAGCGCCGTCGGCACGTCGAGCGGGTCGGAGCGCATCAGCACCACGTCGGCGGTCTCGATCGCGACGTCGGTGCCGGCGCCGATCGCGATGCCGAGGTCGGCCTGCGCGAGGGCGGGGGCGTCGTTGACGCCGTCGCCGACCATCGCCACCTTGCGCCCGCTTTGCTGCAGCTCGGCGATCTTCGCCGCCTTGTCGCCCGGCAGCACCTCGGCGATCACCGTGTCGATGCCAAGGCGCTCGGCGATTCGCTCGGCGGTGGCCTGGTTGTCGCCGGTCAGCATCACGACCTCGACGCCCTCCTCGTGGAGAGCCTCGACCGCGGCCACGGAGGTCTCGCGGGGGGCGTCGGCGATCCCGATCAGCCCGGCCGCCCGGTCGTCGACGGCGACCAGGACGGCGGTGCGGCCGCTTGCCGCCAGCTCGTCGCGACGGGCGGCGAAGGCGCCCAGCTCGACGCCGCGCTGCTCCATCAGCCGCCGGTTTCCGACCGCGACGGTGCGCCCGTCGACCGCGGCCACCGCGCCGTGGCCCGGCACGTTCTCGAACTCCGCAGCGTCGAGCCGCGCGCCGCCGTTCGTGTCGGCGCGCCGGACGATCGCCTCGGCGAGGGGATGCTCTGAGGAGCGCTCGACCGCGGCGACGAGCCGCAGCAGATCGGCTTCGGCCAACCCGTCGGCGATCACGTCGGTCACCTCGGGCTCGCC
>DASUQZ010000271.1:0-4424 GCA_036280335.1 Solirubrobacterales bacterium | reverse complement strand
ACGGCAGCGACCTGATCGCGGCGGGGGTTCCGGAGGGGCCGGCGATCGGCCGCGGCCTGCGGGCGGCGCGGCAGCAGAAGCTGGAAGGGGAGGTCTCCGGGCGCGAGGAGGAGCTCGCGGCGGCGCTCGCGGCGGCGCGGGCCGGGTAGGCCGGCGCCTTCTGCTTTGGTACCGGCATGGAGTGGCGGGAAAGCAACGGCGCGAGGTGGTTGGAGGCCGACCTCGGCGGCGCCCGGGCGGCCTTCTCGACCCGGCTGGGCGGCGTCAGCGAGCCTCCCTTCGACTCGCTCAACCTCGGCATCCTCACCGAGGACTCGCGGGAGGCGGTCGAGGAGAACCGGCAGCGCCTGGCGCGAGCCCTCGGATTCGCGCCGGAGCAGGTCGTCTTCGCGCTCCAGGTCCACGGGACGCGCCTGGTCGACCATGGCGACGGCGAGTCTGTCTCAGCCCTCCGTATGGGCGGGCTGGGACAGACTCGGCGAGCCGAGGAGGTTGTCGAAGCCGATGGGCACGTCGTGCGGGAGCCCGGGCTGGCGCCGCTGGTCTTCGTGGCCGACTGCCTGCCGGTGGCGCTGCGCGGCCCCGGGGGCGTGGCGATGGTGCACGCGGGATGGCGTGGGCTCGCGGGCGGCATCCTCGCCGGCGCCGCCGAGGCGGTGGAGGCGACCACGGCGGCCGTCGGCCCCGGGATCGGCCCCTGCTGCTACGAGGTCGGCGAGGAGGTCGTCGAGCCCTTCGCCCGGCTGGGGGACGGCGTGGCGGAGGGGCGGATGCTGGACCTGCCCGAGGTGGCGCGGCGACTGCTGGACGAGGCGGGGGTGGAGCGGGTCGAGCTCGCCGGCCTCTGCACGAGCTGCGAGGAGGAGCTGTTCTTCTCCCACCGCCGCGACCAGGGGCGAACCGGCCGCCAGGCCGGCCTCGCCTGGCTGGAGGGATGAGATGGCCGAGCTGATCCGGGACATCGACGCCGCCAAGGTCGCCGCCAACCTGGCGGAGGCCCGGGCCGTTGCCGGCGAGGGGGTCGAGATCCTCGTCGCCACCAAGTACGTCCCCCTCGAGGAGATGGGCAAGCTCGCCGAGGCCGGGGTCCGGCTGGTCGGCGAGAACCGCCAGCAGGACCTCGCCGCCAAGCACGAGCGCTGGGGCGACGCCTTCGAGTGGGACTTCATCGGCAACCTGCAGAGCCGCAAGGTGCGGCAGGTGCTGCCGCTCTGCCGCCTGATCCACTCGGTGGCGACGGACTCCGTCCTCGCCCAGCTGGGGAAGCACGGAACCCCCGAGACCGAGGTGCTGGTCGAGGTCAACGTCTCCGGGGAGGAGGAAAAGGGCGGCGTCGCCCCGGAGGACCTGCCGGAGTTCATCGAGCGCTGCCCGGTGAGGGTCGTCGGCCTGATGACGATGCCCCCGTTCAGCGACGATCCGGAGCACTCGCGTCCCTATTTCGCCCGTCTCGCCGAGCTCGCCGGCGACCACGGGCTCGACCGGCTCTCGATGGGAACTTCACAAGATTGGCGGATCGCGGTCGAGGAGGGGGCGACGATCATCCGCCTCGGCCACGCCCTGTTCGTGTGATTTCGCTCGAAAACCGGGAATAATCCCTAGAGGAGTCGGCCGCCAGAGGCCGAAACACCCGAATCAGATGGCCCTAAGGGACACTTGGCATAGAGCGCTGGTCTACTTCGGACTGGCCGAGGATCACGACTACGGCCCCGAGTACGAGGAAGACTTCGACCCCGAAACCGGGACCGAGGAAGTCTTCGAGGGCCGCCGCGAAAGGGGCGAGAGCAGCTCCTCGGTGCGGCGCCTGCCCACCTCGCGCCGCCCCCGTCGCGACGAGATCGACGACATCTTCGCCGACGACGAGCCGATCTCTGCCGGTCGCACCCGGACGCTGCGGCCGGTCGACAACGGCGGCAACGGCGCCGACGTCCAGGTCCACCTGGTCATCCCCCGCAACTTCAACGACGCCCAGCAGGTCGCCGACCAGTTCAAACGCTCGGTGCCGGTGATCCTCAACCTGCAGACCGCCGATCACGAGCTCTCGAAGCGGATGATCGACTTCTGCTCCGGGCTCACCTACGCCCTCGACGGGGGCATGCAGCGGATCGCCGAGAAGATGTTCCTGCTGACCCCCCGTAACGTCGAGGTCTCCGCCGAGGAAAAGGCGAGGCTGATCGACAAGGGCTTCTTCAACCAGTCGTAAGGCTCGGCCTCGCTGACGAATAGTCTCCGGGGCATGATCGTCGGCTTCGTAGGCTCGGGCAACATGGCCGCCGCCATCGCGCGCGGCTGGGCAGGGGAGTTCGAGCGGATGCTCTTCTCCGACAGCGGCTCCGGGCGAGCGCGGCAGCTGGCCGAGGAGCTCGGGGGGGAGGTCGCCTCCAACGAGGAGATCGCCCGCCGCGCCGATCTGGTGGTGCTGGCGGTGAAGCCGGGCAAGCTGGAGGAGGTGGCGCCGGCGCTGGGCGAGGCAGGGGAGATCGTCTCGGTCCTGGCCGTCGTGCCGCTGGAGCGGCTGCAGGCGGCGTTCCCGGGGGCCGCACACGTCCTGCGGGTGATGCCGAACGTAGGCGTCGAGGTGCGCCAGGGCGTGCTCTGCGTCGCCGGCTCGGCGAGCGAGGAGGCGCGGGCCAAGCTGGACCTCCTCGGTCACGTGGTCGAGATCCCCGACGAGGACTTCGACGAGGCGACCGCGATCATGGGCTGCGCGCCCGCCTACGTGGCCCTGGCGGTCGAGGCGCTCGCCGACGCGGGCGCGGCGGCCGGGCTCGACGCGGACCTCGCCCGCGAGCTGGTCGTGGAGACCACCGCCGGCACCGCCGAGCTGCTGCGCAGGCACCACCCCGCCGACGTGCGCAAAGCCGTCACCTCTCCGGGCGGCAGCACCGAAGCCGGCCTCGAAGCGCTCGACCGCGAAGGGGCCGCGGAGGCCTTTAAGGCCGCCGTCGAGGCCTCGCTGAGGAGGATGGGGAAGTGATCCCGCTCGCGCTCAACCGCGGCGACGTCGCCGACTACGTCAGCGCCCTCTTCCTCGTCTACGTGATCCTGATCTTCGCCCGGATCGTGATCTCCTTCATCCCGCGCCTGCCCACCTACAGGCCGTGGTTGCGCTCGGTCCTCGACTTCGTGACCGACACGACCGACCCCTACCTCAACTTCTTCCGCCGCTTCCTGCCGCCGATCGGCGGCCGCGGGTTCGCGCTGGACCTCAGCCCGATGGTCGGGCTCATCGTCCTCTTCGTCGTCCAGGCGATCGTCGTCGGCCTGATCAGAGGGTGAGCGCGGCCGCCCTCCGCGCCTGGTGCCTCGCCGGCGCCCTCTGCGGCTTCGTCTTCGCCGCCGACCAGGGAGCGAAGGCGGCGGTCGAGGCCAGCCTGTTCCCCGGGGAGCAGGTCGACGTGCTGGGGCCGCTGCAGCTGACGCTCTCCCACAACCGCGGCGTCGCCTTCGGGCTGGCGGGGGGAGGCGGCGCCCTGCTGGTCCTCGTCGCCGCCCTGGCCCTGGGCGTGATCGGCTACCTCTTCGCCCGCAACGCCACCCGCCCCGGGATGTGGGTCGCCGCGGGCCTGCTCGGCGGCGGCGCCCTGGGCAATCTCGCCGACCGCGTCCGCGCCGACGAGGTCACCGACTACATCGACGTCGGCGCCTGGCCCGCCTTCAACCTCGCCGACGTTGCGATCACCCTGGGCATCCTCCTCCTCGTCTTCCTCTATCTCCGGGAGGAGAGGGAACGGGACGATGGGTGAGCCCGGGCTGCGGATCGTCCACCGCGACGACTTCCTGGCCGTGGTCGACAAGCCGGCCGGGCTGGTCGTCCATCCGGCCCCGTCCCACACCGGCCCCACGCTCGTCGACGAGCTGGCCGAGATCCTCGGCGGCGGGGAGGACCCGGAGCGGCCCGGGATCGTCCACCGCCTCGACAAGGGCACCAGCGGCCTGCTCGTCGTCGCCCGTGACGACGAGACCCACGCCGCGCTGCAGGAGCAGGTGCGGGCGCGCGAGGTGGAACGCATCTACCTGGCGCTCGCCGGCGGGCGGCTCTCCTCCCGCACCGGCACGATCGACGCGCCGATCGGGCGGGCGGCGCGGCAGCGTCACCGGATGGCGGTCTCCGGCGCGGCAGCGCGCCAGGCGCGGACCCACTTCACGGTGCTGGAGCTGCTGCCGCGCGAGACCTACCTCGAGGCGCGCCTCGAGACCGGCCGCACGCACCAGATCCGCGCCCACTTCGCCGCGATCGGCCACCCGCTGACCGGCGACGCGACCTACGGCGGCGCCGAGCGCTACGGGCTGCGGCGCCAGTTCCTCCATGCCCACCGCCTCGCCTTCCGGCACCCGCACAGCGGCGAGCGGCTGAGCTTCGAGTCACCGCTGCCGGAGGACCTCGCCTCGGCGCTGCAGGCGGCCCGCGCGCGCTAGCTCTG
>DASUQZ010000270.1:0-11901 GCA_036280335.1 Solirubrobacterales bacterium | reverse complement strand
CCCGCGCCCACTCGCGGACCGCGTTGCGGGCCTCGTTCCCCGCCTCGGAGGACAGGTGGCAGTCCTCGACGTCGACGGTCAGGTCCCAGCGCCCGCGGGCGTGGAAGCCGAGCGTCACCTCCCCCTCCTCGCTCTCGCCGAAGGAGTACTCGAGCTTGTTGCGGTAGCGCCACTGCTCCACCGCCGGGACGATCTCCTCCAGCTCGAAGCCCTCGAGGCCGCCGAGCCGGGTGAGGGCGTCCTTGACCTGTTCCTGCTTGTAGGCGAGCTGGCGCTCGTAGGGGAGCCCCTGCCAGGGGGCGCCGGGGCAGGGCTCGCCGCCGTGCAGGCAGACGTCGGCGACCCGCTCGGGTCCGGGCGAGAGGAGCTCGACCACGCGCGCCTCGGCGAACCGCTTCTTCGCTTTTGTCACCTCGGCGCGGGCGACGCCGCGCCCGCCGAAGGCGAGCGAGTCGATCTCGAGCTCGAGCAGGTCACCGCGGCGCGGACCGCGGGCCGCCGACGCAGAAGTGCCGGTGGCCCCCTCCACCTATGGCAGCGCGTTGCGCGCCTGTTTGGCCAGACGCTCCAGCTCTTTGAGCAGCGCGTCGGTCTGTTTTTTGCCTTTTTTGACCAGGTCGCCGAGCATTTTCTCGGCGTCGCTGCGGGTCATCCGGCCGCGTTTGACGGCGTCGTCGACGACGTCCTGGATGCGGTCGCGGCTGAGGGTCACGCTCTGCTCGAGGCTCTCGCGGAACTGCGCGACGCTCTTGTCGAGCCCGCTCGTCGCTTTGCTGGAGGCTTTGCCTTTCGCGCCCGATTTTTTGCCGGCGCGTTTGGCGGAGCTTTTTTTCGAAGTCGCTTTCCTTGAAGCTTTCGGCGCGGCTTTTTTAGCTTTGGTCGCTTTGGCTTTGCTTTTCGATTTCGTCGATTTTTTGGCTTTCGACGCTTTCGATTTTGCGCCGGCTTTCGATTTGCCGCCCGCTTTTTTCTCAGCCATCTGGTTCTGCCTCCGGATTGGTTGACCGCTGGGTGGACCCGACTATCTCAGTTCCGCAGGAGGTGTGGCTCGGCGGCACGAAAACGTGCCTGAACCGGGGCGTGGTCGGAGAGGCGCAGCGCCCGTCCCTCGAACGGCAGCTCCCGCTGCTCGTCGGGCCATTGGGCCGGCGGCTCGACCACCTCGAGGCCGCGGCAGAGGATGTGGTCGATCGCGTCGGGCGCGGTCGGCGGCGCCAGGCCGAACTCCTCGCGCAGCCGCTCGAAGGCGCCCGAGTTGCGCGGGCGGAGGTTGAGATCGCCGCCGAAGATCAGCGGCGCGCCGCCGGCCCACTCGCAGGCTGCGCGCGCCGCCTTCATCACGTCCTGCGCCGCCAGCTTCGCCGGCGTGTGGGTCGCGTGCAGGTTGGCGACGCAGATCCCGGAGGCGGTGCGGATGAAGCCCATCGACCGGCGCTCCGGCGGGCCCTCGTGGATCGCCATCTCCCGCCGCTCGGCGATGCCGCCGAGGCGCCCGGGCACGCGCACCAGGGTCAGGTTCGAGCCGCCCTCGCCGGAGGCGATCAGGTCCGGGTTCTGGCGCGCCAGCAGCGCCCGCAGCGGGCCGCAGGAGTTGCGCGAGGTGAGCGCCCGGTGCCACTCCGCGCGGCAGGCCCGCGCCAGCGGCTCGGCGAAGCGCGGCGGGCACTCCTGCAGCAGCGCCACGTCCCACTCGGCCCGCGAGATCAGCGTCGCGAACTCCTCGGTGAGGTCGCGGTTGACCTGGATGTGGGTCTCGTTGCGCTCGTCGAAGCGCAGCAGCCGCGAGCGCCAGGTGCGCAGGGCCGGATCGGGCGGATGGTCGCGCCCGTGGAAGAGGTTCCAGCTCAGTGCCGTCAGCTCCATGGCGCGTAGTATCCGGCAGCTTGTTGATCGCGAAGCGAAGCGGAGCGCACTCTTGACGAATTTCCTCACCGGCGAAGAGCTCGGCGCCTTCGAGCTCGGCAAGCTGCTCGACCGCGCGACCGAGCTGAAAGCCGGGCGGGCGGAGCGCCTCGGCAGCGAGGTGCTCGCCGGGCGCAGCGTCGCGCTCGTCTTCGAGAAGCCCTCGACGCGGACGCGGATCTCCTTCGAGGTCGGCGTCGCCGAGCTGGGCGGGCACCCGGTCGTGCTGCGCGGCGACGAGATGCAGCTCTCCCGCGGCGAGTCGGTCGGCGACACCGCCCGGGTCCTCTCCCGCTACGTCGACGCGATTGTGATCCGCTCCGGCTCCCACGAGACCGTCGCCGCCCTGGCCGAGGCCGCCGAGGTGCCGGTGATCAACGGCCTCACTCCGCTGCACCACCCCTGCCAGGCGCTCGCCGACCTGCTGACGATGCGCGAGCGCTTCGGCGATCTGCAGGGACTGCGGCTCGCCTACGTCGGCGACGGCAACAACGTCGCCCGCTCGCTGGCCGTCCTCGGCGAGCTTGCCGGCGTCGAAGTGGTGGTCGCCGCGCCCGCGGGCTACCAGCTCGAGGAGGGGCACGGGGCGAAGCTGACCGACGACCCGCGCGCCGCGGCCGCCGAGGCCGACGCGCTCTACACCGACGTCTGGGTCAGCATGGGCGACGAGGAGGAGGCGCGGCGCCGCCGGTCCGACCTCGCTCCGTTCCAGCTCGACGCCGACCTCCTCGCCGTCGCCAAGCAGCGGGCGATCGTCCTCCACTGCCTGCCGGCCCACCCCGGCGAAGAGATCACCGCCGAGGTCCTATATGGCGAGCGCTCGGCCGTCTGGGACCAGGCGGAGAACCGGCTGCACGCCCAGAAGGCGCTGCTGGAGACGCTGCTCGCCTAGCGGGTGGAGCGCTGTGGCCCTGGTCCTCTACGACAACCCGGTCTCCGGCAACTGCCACAAGGTGCGGCTGATCTTCGCCCTGCTCGGGATCGAGTACGAGCGGCGGGAGCTGTCGGTGGTCGACTACTCCGACCGCCTCGAGGTCCTCGGCGGGCTGAGCCCGACGCTGAACGTGCCGACGGTGGTGCTCGAGGACGGCCGGCCGCTGGCCGAGTCGAACGCGATCCTCTGGTACTTCGCCGAGGGCACCGAGTACCTGCCGGAGGACGGCTACGAGCGCGCCCAGGTCCTGCAGTGGATGTTCTTCGAGCAGTACAAGCACGAGCCGGGGATCGCGGTCGTCCGCTTCTGGGATTCGATCGCGCCGGGCCATCTGACGCCGCCGCCGGGCCTGGAGGCGAAGCGGGCCGACGGGCTGGTGGCGCTGAAGGCGATGGAGCGGCACCTCCGCGAGCGCGAGTACTTCGTCGGCGACCGCTTCACCATCGCCGACATCACGCTCTTCGCCTACACCCACGTCGCCCACGAGGCCGGCTTCGACCTCGAGCCGCTGCCGGCGGTGCGCGCCTGGCTGCAGCGGGTCGAAGCCCAGCCCGGGATCGTCCCGATGGAGCCCCTCGCCGAGCGGCAGCGGGGAGCCTGAGCCGTGTACCCCGAGATCGAGATCGGCCCGCTGACGCTGCAGACCTTCGGGTTGATGTTCGCGCTGGCGTTCCTCGCCGCGGGGGCGTTGATCTGGAAGCGCTTCGAGGAGATCGGCAAGCCGGTCGACTGGGCCTACGAGATGGGCTTCGCGGCGCTGATCGGCGGCGTCGTCGGCTCGCGCCTCTACTTCATCTTCGACAACTGGAGCGAGGTCCAGGACGACCTGCTCGGCAACCTCTTCTCCGGCTCGGGGCTGGTCTGGTACGGCGGTGTGATCGGCGGTGCGCTGGCGGTCGTCCTCTGGGCCTGGTGGCGCCGCTTCCTCGGCCTGGCGCTGCTCGACGTGGCGGCGCCGGCGCTGGCGCTCGGCTACGCGATCGGCCGCCTCGGCTGCCAGCTCTCCGGCGACGGCGACTACGGCAAGGCCTGGGACGGGCCGTGGGCGATGTCCTACCCGGACGGCACCGTGCCGACCGAGGAGACGGTCCACCCGACGCCGATCTACGAGACGCTGGCGATGGGGCTCGGCGCCTGGATCCTCTGGCAGCTGCGCGAACGGGTGCGGCCGGGGGTGCTGTTCGCGCTCTATCTCCTGTATGCGGGGGCCGAGCGCTTCCTCGTCGAGTTCCTGCGCCGCAACGAGGATGCGGCGCTGGGGCTGACCGCGGCGCAGCTGGAGAGCCTGGCGATGATGGCGGGCGGGGCGATCTGGATCGCCGTGGTCGCTCGGCGGCACGGTGGTATCTTGCGCAGGAACTTTGGAGCGGTTGAACTTGGGAGGATTGGGAGCGATGGCGGCAATTGACGTGCAGAACGAGGGGCCCTCGGCCCGTACCGTCGGGGCGATCCTCGACGACGCGGCCGAGCGGATCGCCGCGGCCGGCGTGGAGGACTCGCGCACCGAGGCCGAAATCCTCGTCGCCGACGCGCTCGGCGTCGCCCCCAGCGAACTCTCGGTCGAGAGCGCCGGCGAGGTCGGTGCCGACGCGGCCGAGAAGATCGAGCGCAACGTCCAGCGCCGGGTCGAGCGCGAGCCGATGGCCTACATCCTCGGCCGCGCGCCCTTCCGCAACCTCGAGATCTACGTCGACGAGCGCGTCCTCTGGCCGCGCCGCGAGACCGAGCTGCTGGTCGAGGTCGGGACGACGCTGCCGCAGGGCGCCCGCGTCCACGAGATCGGCACCGGCTCCGGGGCGATCTCGCTGGCGCTGCTCTCGGAGCGGCCGGACCTGCGGATCACCGCTTCGGACCTCTCGCCCGAAGCGGTCGAAGCCGCCCGCGAGAACGCCGAGCGGCTCGGCCTCGACATCGAGATCACCGTCGGCAAGGGCCTGCCCGAGTCGGTCGAAGCCGAAGAGGTCGACCTGGTGATCGCCAACATGCCCTACGTCACCGACGAGACGATCTTCGACCGCTCGCCGGAGATCCAGAAGGAGCCGCGGGTCGCGGTGACCGGCGACTGCGGCGAGGACGGGCTCGGGGTGATCCGCAGCGTCATCGCCGAAACGCCCTCCGGTTGGAAACTGGCGATGGAGCACGACACCCACCACGGCCCGGCAATGCGCGAGCTGCTGCGCGACGCGACTACGCTGCAGGACTATGAAGGCGACGACCGGGTCACCGTCGGCTACGCCCCCTGAGGGCGACCGCTCGGTCGCGGTCTCAACCGAGGAGCAGCGCCGCGCCAAGCTCGAGCGGCTGCGCGCGGAAGGGGTCGATCCCTACCCCCACGCGTTCCCGAACCGGGACCACGTCGAGGAGATCGAAGCCGCGCACGATCCCGCCGAGCTGGGGGAGGGCGAGCACGAGGAGTTCACCTACCGGGTGATGGGCCGGATCACCGGCAAGCGTGGGCACGGCAAGACCGCCTTCCTCGACGTCCGCGACATCACCGGCACGATCCAGGCCTACGCGCGGCGCGACGTGCTGGGGGAGGAGAAGTTCGAGCGGGTCGAGGAGCTCGATATCGGCGACCTGGTCGGGGTCGAGGGGCCGCTGCACGTGACCAAGCGCGGGCAGCTGGCGATCGGCGTGCGCGAGTGCACGCTGCTGGCGAAGTCGCTGAAGGACCCGCCGGACCTCTTCCACGGGATCTCCGACCCGGACACGCGCTACCGCCAGCGCGAACTCGACCTGATGGCGAACGAGGAGTCGCGGGAGATCTTCAAGAAGCGCTCGCAGCTGACCCTGGCGATCCGCAACCACATGAACGAGCGCGGCTGGGTCGAGTTGGAAACGCCGGTCCTGCAGCGGCTGACCGGTGGCGCCGCGGCGCGGCCCTTCGTCACCCACCACAACGCGCTCGACCGCGAGCTCTTCCTGCGCACGGCGACCGAGCTCTACCTGAAGCGGGCGATCGTCGGCGGCTTCGAGGACGTCTACGAGTTCGGCAAGTTCTTCCGCAACGAGGGGATGTCGCCCCAGCACAACCCCGAGTTCACGATGCTGGAGATGTTCGTGGGGGGCGCCGACTACAACGGCGTCATGGAGTTCATCGAGGTGCTGGTGGCGAGCGTCGTCCAGGAGGTGATGGGGACGACGGTGGTCGAGCGCGACGGGGTGGAGATCGACTTCGCGGCGCCGTGGCCGCGGGTGCGGCTGCGCGACGAGCTGCTGCGAGAGACCGGGCTCGACATCTACGAGGCGAGCCGCGACGAACTGGCCGAGGCGGCCGGCGACTCCGTCGACGAGAACGACGACTGGGCCGGGGTGGTCGACACGCTGCAGGGGAAGCTGGTCGAGCCGAAGCTGATCCAGCCCACCTACATCATCGACCTGCCGATCGACATCTGGCCGCTGGTCAAGGTGCACCCCGAGAGCCCGCGGATCTGCGAGGCCTTCGACGGGATCGTGGCCGGGATGGAGATCGTCGGCGGCGGGACCGACCTCAACGACCCGGTCGAGCAGCGCGAGCGGTTCATCAAGCAGCGCGAACGCCAGGAGAAGGGGGCCGAGCCCGACCCGCACCCGCACGACGACGAGTTCGTGCGCGCGCTCGAATACGGGATGCCCCCGGCGAGCGGCTGCGGCCTCGGGATCGACCGCCTGCTGATGATCATGACCGGGGCGAAGACGCTGCGGGACGTGATCATTTATCCCGCCATGCGTGAGCAGAACGCCTAGGGCCCTGGCCCTTCTTGCTCTGCTGGCGTTACTGCTCGTGCCGGCAGCGGCCGAGGCGAAGCCGCGGCCGTGGAAGCCGGATGTCGCCGCGGCGCGGAAGTACGCGAAGCAGCGGGCGGGGGAGGTGGCCTTCGCGACCATCGACCAGCGCGGGCGTTTCCGCGGCTACCGGGTGCGGGACACGGCGCCGGCGGCGAGCGTCTTCAAGGTGATGCTGCTGGCCTCGCTGCTGCGCAAGCGGGACGAGAACCGGCTGCGGCGCAGCGACCGCCGCCTGCTGGCGCCGATGATCCGCTGGTCCGACAGCGTCACCGCGACGACGGTGCGGAACATGGTCGGGCCGCGGCGGATCCGCCGTCTGGCGCGGGCGGCGGAGATGCGCGACTTCGACTACCACCCGATCTGGGGCCTCAGCCTGACCAGCCCCCGGGACCAGGTGCGGTTCATGTACCACCTGCCGCGCTTCATCCCGAAGCGGCACCGTCCCTACGGGCGCCACCTGCTCTCCCACGTAGTGCGCCCGCAGCGCTGGGGCATCGGCCGGGTGAAGCCGCGCGGCTATCGCCTCTTCCTCAAGGGCGGGTGGGGCAGCGGCAGCGGCCGCGTCGACCATCAGGTGGCGCTGCTCAAGCGCGGCCGCAAACGCATCGCCCTGGCGATCTTCACCGAGTACAACCCCAGCCACGCGTACGGCAAGCGAACGCTGCGCGGGGTTGCGGCGCGGCTGCTGCGCGGAGTAACTTCGTAGGCGTGACCGAACTACGCGCCGGTGCCGTGGCCCAGGCCAACGAGGAGGCCGTACGGGCCTGGGACACGGTCCTCTACGAACGCTGGAAGCAGAACCGCAAGGTGTTCGTCGGCGCCCTCGACGAGGTCACCGAGGACCTCTTCGAGCGCTACCCGCCGCCGCCGGGCGGCCGCTGCATCGACGTCGGCTGCGGGTTCGGCGAGACGACGCAGCGGATGGCCGCGCTGGTCGGTGCCGACGGCTTCGCCCTCGGCACCGACTCGTCGCCGCGCTTCATCGAGGACGCCCGGCGCGAGGCGGCCGAGGCGGGGGTCGGCAACGTCGGGTTCGACGTGGCCGACGCGCAGACGGCGGAATGGGGGCCCGAGTACGACTACGCCTTCTCGCGCATGGGGACGCAGTTCTTCGCCGCGCCGGTGCCGGCGATGCGGGCGATCCGCGGCGCGCTGAAGCCGGGCGGCGGCCTGCGCAAGATCTGCTGGCGCCGCAAAGCCGAGAGCCCGTTCTGGGCGGAGACCGAGCAGGTCGTCGAGCGCTTCCTCTCGCGCCCGGAGGAGTACGACGCCGACACCTGCGGCCCGGGCCCGTTCTCCCTCGGCAACCCCGAAACGCTGACGGGCATCCTCGAGGCGGCCGGCTTCGAGGAGATCGAGCTGCACCGGCGCGACTTCGACTACTTCATGGGCAAGAACATGGAGGAAGCGGTCGACTCCCTCCTCGCGATCGGGCCGGGAGCCGAGCTGATCCGCCTCAACGGCGAGCACGGCGAGAGCCGCCGCGAGGAGATCGCCGAGGCCCTGGCCGCCCACTACGCCGACTGGCAGCAGCCCGACGGCTCCATCGTCGGCCGCGGCTCGGTGTGGCTCGTCGCGGCGACGAACCCCGGCTAGGTCGCGGTCGAGCGCATCAGGCCGCCGTCGATCGGGATCACCGTGCCGGTGACGTAGGCGGCGCGCTCGGAGCAGAGGAAGGCGACGAGGTCGCCGTACTCCTCGACCTTGCCGAGGCGGCCGGCGGGGACTTCCTCCCGGGCGGCGGCTTCGACCTGCTCCAGCGAGCCGCCCAGCTCGGCCATCCGGTCGGTGGCGAAGCGGCCGGTGGCGACGGTGTTGACCGTGATCCCGTCGCGGGCGACCTCCCGGGCCAGGGTCTTGAGGAAGCCGATCGTCGCCATCCGGTGGGCGTTGGAGAGGTTGAGGGCGGGGTTGACCTCGATCGTCGTCGTCGAGCCGACGTTGACGATGCGGCCCCAGCCGCGCTCGCGCATGCCGGGGAGGACGGCGCCGGTGAGGATGCGCGGTGCGAGGACAAGCGAGCGGTAGGCGCGCTCCCACTCCTCGACGTCGTGCTCGAGCGCGCCGCCGGCGGGCGGGCCGCCGGTGTTGAGGACGAGGATGTCGACCGGGCCGATCGCGTCCTCGACCTCGCGCGGCAGCGCGGCGAGCCGCTCGGGGTCCGACGCGTCGGAGGGGATGGCGATGGCGCCCCCGCCGATCTCCCGCACCGCATCCGCCAGCCGCTCCTCCGACCGGCTGCTGAGCACGACCCGCGCCCCTTCCCGCGCCAGCGCCCCGGCGATCCCGCGCCCGATCCCCCTGCTGGCGCCCATGACCAGCGCGACCTTCCCCTCGATCCCGAGCTCCATGCCCCTCACCCTAGCCCCGACGGCGACGCTCAGAACCCCTTGCGTGGGTATCTTTCGTGGGGAGCGCCCGTAGCTCAGTGGTCAACGGGTCCTTTCGGGGGCCCAAAGAGCGTCGGTCTTTCAAGCCGAAGGTCGCGGGTTCGACTCCCGTCGGGCGCATCCCTTCCGAAGCCTTCCGGCTATTCGGTGCGGGAGCCGGTTGATCCGAGAGCTGGCCCTGCTTGACGATAGAGATCGTCGGGCCATCTGAGAGTCCTTGATGACCTGCATGCTCACCCCCATTAAGCAAGAGGGGTGCGCACGCGGACGCAACGCTTGCCTGTAACCGACGATCAGCCCATCTTCGTGATGCTGGCTCGGGATTGATCGCGCCGATGCTCGCGATTTTCATTCTCGCCATCACCTACTGTGAACCAAGTTGTTTTGCCCCCGCCGCGTGCTCGCGCTCGAAGGCCCCGGCCCAAGCTTTCTTAGAAGTCCGCGGTCCGATAAATGATCCATTGGCGATCTGGGTTCGCGGGTAGATCTCCCAATCGGCCGCACGCCCACGAGCGCCAGATCTTCAAAGGGGGCGAAACCGACCACGACGAGGCCGTCACTGCCCGCCTCATCACGGCGCCAGCAACGCTTTGCCTGGATGCTCGAAGCCCAATCAAACCTCAACGTCCCCACTGCGAGCTATTTTCACCACCGTCGCGGCCCCCTAGGCGCGAGCGCACCTCTCCATCGCGACCTCTGGAAGCTAGCCAGGGAGCTTCTGGCCTAGACATCCGCTCGCACGAGTGCCGTCAAAGCGATGTCACCCACCCGCGGGCCATCTGTGTCAATGGTGTCGATCGCTGAGCTCGCAAGACACCGGATCGAGACGATGCTGGCGCGGTATATCGACCTGACGGACAAAGCTTGGAGCGGGCGGTGCCGCAATTGAGCGAGTAGGCGGGTACTTAGGGAGGTTTGGATACTCAGGTGTTTCTTGACGTGGTTATCTCCGCCCCCTAGGATCATCTTCTCGGCAGGGGCAGGCTCGATGCGCTCAAACACGAGAGTCTCTGCTGAACCGCAGCATCATCGCTAAACCATGAGCCCAAACCTCCCCAAGCGGTTCCCTGTCCGGGGCCGTCCTATACCTACCGTGCGGATTAGCAATTTCAAGGCAATTGCATCCGCAGAGTTTGATCCTGCTCCCCTCACGATCGTTGCTGGGGTCAACTCTTCAGGCAAGTCGTCTCTTCTCCAATCAATCCTCTTTTGCGTGCAGTCTTTCGGCGAGACTAGCCCTGTGATCAATGGTGACCTCGTTCGGTTGGGCCGGCCAAATGACGTAGTTCGCGCCGAGACGGACCAAGTTGCATTTGAGTTCGCCGCACGCGTTGCGGAGGCCGACGCTGAAGATGAGAGGCGCTGGGTCGAATATGCGATGCGGATTTCATTTTGCCCGTCCGAGGAACAGCTCATCCCTCACGAATTAGAGGTCTGGAAACAGAAGGAGGCGCTTCTGATTGCCCAGCAGGCGTCGCCTCCTAAGGGAATTCAACAAAAGGATGGCGAGGCGCTTCTCGCAGTGTCCTCCGAGGCCGATGCAGGCCTTCCCCAGGACAGTTGGATCGGGGTCTCCAGCTTTTCGCCCCACCGTGTGGTGTATCCCGCCGACCCGAAGCTCTTGGACGAGGGATACCACGAAGTGGTCAGCCGAGCGACCCAAGGCGATATCGAAGCCATCGACAGTCTCTGGAGCCTTCTCGTCACGGTTGAAGTCGATGAGGAGGCTCCGCCGGAGATCAGCGCTTCGCTTTCTCAGAAGCTCCAAGACGCCCGATTTGGTCCACAACCCGCAAGCCCCGCTTTGACCGATGATGAGCGCGACGTGCTCTTTCGCTTCTATCGCGAGTCCGAGGCGCCGAGCGGTTGGGTGAGCGAGGCAATCGGGCGCCAATCGATCCGCCGAGCAGATCTTATTCCCGCTTGGACTGCTCGAAAAGGCCGTAATCTCGCGCCTCTGCACCGCGCTATTGCGCTTTTATCTGATCGAGCCGGTGTTCTTGCATCGTCTGCGTTGTATCTCGGGCCCTTGCGCGAGGATCCCAAAGTCGCATACCCCCTCGGTCATGCAGCATCCAGTCTGCCGGTAGGCGAGAAGGGTCAGTTTACTGCCGCCTTTCTAGAGAAAAACAAACGTTCTAAGCCGGTCTACGTTACCCCTGAGGGGCAAGAGAAACGGTACGAGAACCTGGAACACGCTGTATCGCGTTGGTGTCAATACCTAGAGATTGGCCAAAACGTCACCGTAAAGTCTGAGGGAAAGATGGGTCATCAGCTCACTTTGACCCTCAATGGTCAGGAACGGGACATGACTGCTATTGGCGTAGGGGCAAGTCAATTGCTCCCGGTGGTAGTCCTGGTCTTGGGCGCACCGCCCGGAGCGCTAATCCTTCTGGAGCAACCAGAGCTGCATCTGCATCCCGCGGTTCAATCGCGCCTTGCAGATTTCTTTGCCATAGCTAGGCCTGACCTGAAATTGCTGGTCGAGACGCATAGCGAGTATCTGATAACCCGTCTTCGGAGGCTCGTAGCGGATGAGTCAGTGAAGCAGAACCGCATCAAGGTGTTATTTGCGGAGCAAACCGAGGGCGTAACCAGGTTCGATGCGCTGCAGCTTAGTAAGGCAGGCGATTTCGATCATTGGCCGACGGGCTTCTTCGACACCCTAGATCAGGAGTTTGTTGAACTGGCGAGGGCCATAACTCGATCAGCCGAGACGGAAGACGCGCAGTAAAAGTATGTTTTTCCTCTGCGACCCAGGTCTGCTGCTGCCTCCAGACGCAGCAAACCCGAAAGAGCATGAGCAGTTTTGGCAGCGGTTAGTGGAATGGGCTTCGGATAGGCGCATTGCTTTGGGGCCGGAGACCCATGATCTGATAATTCGGCATTTCGAACTTCAAGGATGGC
>DASUQZ010000269.1:0-8107 GCA_036280335.1 Solirubrobacterales bacterium | reverse complement strand
GCTGGATCGAACGGCATCGCCCGGACCACGTGGCTCGCCCTGCTGGCCATGGGGATCAGTGTCGTCGTGATCGCCAACGACTTCTCGGCGATCAACGTCGCCCTCCCCACGATGGAGGAGGACTTCGACACCAACGTCAACACGATCCAGTGGGTGATCAACGCCTACGCCCTCACCTTCGGGGTGATGATCGTCACCGGCGGCCGCCTCGCCGACATGTTCGGGCGCCGCAACGCCTTCTTCCTCGGCAGCGTGATCTTCGCCTCGATGTCGGCGCTGGGCGGCGCCGCGCCGAGCGAGACCTGGCTGATCGCGGCGCGGGTGCTGATGGGGATCGGCGGGGCGCTGATGTGGCCGGCGATCCTCGGGATGACCTACGAGATCCTCCCCGAAGAGAAGGCCGGCCTGGCCGGCGGGATCATCATCGGCGCCGCCGGGCTCGGCAACGCGATCGGCCCGCTGCTGGGCGGCGTCCTCACCCAGGAGCTGAGCTGGCGCTGGATCTTCTTCCTCAACGTGCCGATCGCGCTCTTCGCGGTCGCGGTGACCTACTGGCTCGTCCACGTCAAGGAGCCCGAGGGCGGCGAGCGGCGCATCGACTACGCCGGCATCGCGACGCTCTCGACGGGCCTCGTCGCGCTGCTGATCGGACTCGACCAGGTGGCCGACTGGGGCTGGGGAGACCCGAAAACCATCGGGCTGCTGGCCCTCGCCGCGCTCATGGTCGCCGCCTTCCTGGCGATCGAGCGGGGGGCCGGCACCCATGCGCTGATCCCCCGCGAGGTGATGCGCAACGAGAACTTCACGGCATCGTGCCTGGCGGTCCTCTTCATGGCGGGAACCTTCTTCGCGGCGCTGCTCTACCTGCCGCAGTTCATGGAGAAGGAGCTGGGCTACTCGGCGCTGGAGTCGGGGGTCGGGATGCTGCCGTTCCTCGCCGTCTTCGCGCTCTCCTCCTTCGCCGCCGGCCCCCTGTACGACCGCATGGGCGCGAAGCGGCTGGCCGTGATCGGGGCGGCCCTGATCACCCTCGGCCCCGTTCTCCTCTCGCTGGTCGAGGAAGGATCGGGTTACGGGGCGCTGGTCCCCGGCATGATCGCGCTCGGGATCGGCGCCGGCAGCTTCGTCCCCACCGCGACCACCGCCGGGGTGACCTCGGTCGACGAATCGCAGACCAGCCTCGCGGGAGGCATCGTCTACATGTTCCAGATCGCCGGCGGCGCGATCGGCCTGGGCCTGACCACGATGGTCTTCTCGGGAGCGATCCCGCCCTTCGTCGACGGCGTCCAGGCCGCCTTCCGGCTCGACGCCGCGCTCTCGCTGGTCGGCCTGCTGATCGCGGTCGGCTTCGTCGGCGGTCGCCTCTTCGGTTCTTCCGAGTCCGTCCGCGAATCGACCTGAGCCGGCGGCCGAGAGGGCCGGTCCCCCCTCAGGGGATGATTTCGTTCTTCCCCGGCCCGCCGAGGATCTGGTCCTTGTCGGGACCGCCGCGCAGCTGGTCCCTCCCCGGCCCGCCGATCAGCTTGTCGGAGCCGGACCCGCCGAACACCCAGTCGTCGCCCCGGCGCCCGATCAGCAGGTCGTCGCCGGGACCGCCGAGGATCTTGTCGGCGGCGCTGCCGCCGCTCAGCCGGTCCTCGCCCGAGCCGCCGCGGACGGTCACCGAGACGGGGACGTCGCCGGTGAAGGTGACGAAGTCCGAGCCCCCGCCGGCGTTGACTTCGAAGCTGGCGATAGCGGTCGCCTTGCAGAGGAGCTCGTTGGGGGCTTCTTCGGGATGGGTGCAGAGGCTGCCGCCGACTTCGAGCGGGTCGCTGGAGAGAATCACGTACTCGCGACCGTCCGGGCTCAGCGAGATGCTCAGGCTGCTGTCCCCCGGGCCGCCGCTGATCAGCAGCGTGACCGCGCTGTTGGCGCTCGCGAAGGCCGCAGGCAAAACCGCCAGCAACAGCGCCACCACGATGAGGATCGCTTTTTTCATCAGTCCCTGGGCTCGGGCCTCGGAAGTCCCGAGGACCCATTCTCCGTAACAACCGTTTCGCGCTTACGTTGCGCGGTGGGTCGGTTGAAGCTTTGCGAGGGCCCGCTTAGAGGTCGACGGAACGGCCGCGCGAGAAGCCCTCGAGGGCGAGGATCTTCTCGATCGTCTCCTGGCGCACCGGCGCGTCGGTGGTCAGCGCCATCACCGCCTCCTCCGAGTCGCTCTCGGCGCCGACGGCGGCGGAGACGATGTTCACCCCCTCTTCCCCGAACAGGGTGCCGACCCGGCCGATCATCCCCGGCTGGTCGGCGTAGCGGAAGACGGTGATGTGCTCGGCGAAGGGCAGGTAGAAGCTCTCGCCCCAGGCGGATACGAGGTAGGGCTCGTTGCGCGGGCCGACGCTGGTGCCCGCCACCTCGACCTCGCCGTCGGCGGTCTCGACGCGGACCCTGACCAGCTCGGTGAAGTCCTCGGCGCTGGCGTCGGTGGTCTCGGAGAGCTCGATCCCCCGCTCCTCGGCCATCTGCGGCGCGTTGACGAGGTTGACGGGCTCCTCGGTGTGGCCGGAGAGGATCCCGGCCATCACGGCGATCCCCAGCAGGCGGGTCTCATGCGAGGCGATGCGGCCGCGGAATTCGGCGCTGACCTTCTCGACCGAGCCGTCTCCCAGCCCCTGCGCGAGGCGGCCGAGCTTTTCGCAGAGCGGCACGAAGGGCGCCAGCGCCTCCATCGCCTCGGGACGCACGGCGGCGATGTTGACGGCGTTGGTGACGACCCCGCCGGTCAGCGCCGCCGTCACCTGCTCGGCGGTGACGACTCCGGCGCGGTCCTGGGCCTCGGCGGTCGAGGCTCCCAGGTGCGGGGTGACGACGACGTCGCCGCGGGAGAAGATCGGGTGCTCGGTGAAGGGCTCGGAGGGGAACACGTCGAGCGCCGCGCCGCCGAGCTTGCCCGACTCCAGGCCCTGCATCAGCGCGTCGAGGTCGACGAGCTCGCCGCGAGCGCAGTTGACGAGGCGGGCGCCGTCCTTCATCGCCGCGATCGTCTCGGCGTTGATCATCCCGATCGTCTCCGGCGTCTTCGGGGTGTGCAGGGTGATCAGGTCGGCCCGTCCCAGCACCTCCTCGATCGACTCGGCGCCCTCGACCCCGAGGTCGCGGAAGCGCTCGGCGGAGACGAACTTGTCGAAGGCGACGACCTCCATGTCGAAGCTCTGGGCGCGCTTGGCGACGAGCTGGCCGATGCGGCCGAAGCCGATCACGCCGAGGGTCTTGCCGTAGAGCTCCGCGCCCTTGAACTTGGAGCGGTCCCAGCGACCGGCGACCAGCGATTCGTGCGCCTGCGGGACGTTGCGGAACAGCGCCAGCGCCAGGGCCAGGGTGTGCTCGGCGGCGGCGACCGAGTTCGATTCCGGCGCGTTGGCGACGATGATCCCGCGGCGGGTCGCGGCCGGGATGTCGACGTTGTCGACGCCGGTGCCGGCGCGGCCGATCACCTTCAGGTTGTCGGCCAGCTCGATCAGCTCCGGCGTCATCTTCGTCGCCGAGCGGATCAGGATCGCGTCGTACTCGGCGATCCGCCCGCGCAGCTCCTCGTCGGACATCTCGAGCCCGAGGTCGACTTCGAACTGCGAGCGCAGCAGGTCGACGCCGGAGTCGGCGATCTTCTCCTTGACCAGGACCTTCACGAGGCGACTCCGTCGACGTTCTCGACGACCCAGTCGATGCATGCGGTCAGCGCCTCGACGTCGTCGGGGTCGATCGCGGGGAACATCCCGACCCGCAGCTGGTTGCGGCCGAGCTTGCGGTAGGGCTCGACGTCGACGATGCCGTTGGCGCGCAGGGCGGCGGCGATCGCGGCGGCGTCGATCCCGTCGGCGAAGTCGATCGTGCCGACGACCAGCGAGCGCTTGGCGGGGTCGGCGACGAAGGGCGAGGCGAAATCGCTGCGATCGGCCCAGCCGTAGAGGCGACCGGAGGAGTCGGAGGTGCGCTCGACGCAGCTGGAGAGGCCGCCGAGGCCGAGCATCCACCGGACCTGCTCGTTCAGCAGCAGCAGGGTCGCGAGGGCGGGCGTGTTGTAGGTCTGCTCCTTGCGCGAGTTGTCGAGCGCCGTCTGCAGGGAGAGGAAGGCGGGCTGCCAGCGGTCGCCGGCGCCATCGAGCTCCTCGATCCGGGCGATCGCCGCGGGACTGAGGATCGCCAGCCAGAGGCCGCCGTCGGAGGCGAAGCCCTTCTGCGGCGCGAAGTAGTAGGCGTCGGCCTCGATCAGGTCGACCGGGAGGCCGCCGGCGCCGGAGGTGGCGTCGATCAGCACCAGCGACTCCGCCGCCCCCTCGGGCCGCCGCACGTCGACCATGACCCCGGTGGAGGTCTCGTTGTGGGCCCAGGCGATCGCGTCGGCGGCCGGGTCGGAGGTCGGCTCCGGCGCGTCGCCGGGCTCGGCCTCGACCAGGATCGGGTCCTCGAGAAAGGGCGCGGCCGCGGTCGACTTGGCGAACTTCTGGGAGAACTCGCCGTAGGTGAGGTGCAGCGACCGCTCGCGGACGAGCCAGGCCGCCGCCGCCTCCCAGAAGGCGGTGGTGCCGCCGTTGCCGAGCGCGATCTCGTAGCCGTCGGGCAGCGAGAAGAGCTCTCCGAGGCCGGTCCGGACCTCGCGGACGAGGTCGCGCACCGGCGCCTGGCGGTGCGAGGTGCCCATCAGGTCGGAGCGCTCGGCCAGGCTCGCCAGCGCCTCCGGGCGCACCTTCGAGGGACCGCAGCCGAAACGGCCGTCGGCGGGCTTGATCTCCGCGGGAATCTGCACAGTCGTCTGGGGCGCCATCCGGCTCGACAGGTTATTGACCGACGCGCGTGACTGCCGCCGGGGTTCGGGATAGGCTCGGCAGCGCCGTTTAGTCGCGTCCACGACGAGGGGAGAGCGATGTACCCGATCACCTACGAAGCCGAGTTCAACCCGGCTCCGAACCGCTGGACCACCTTCTTCCGACCGCTGCTGGCGATCCCGTGGATCGTCGTCGGGTTGTTCTGGGGACTGCTGTTCGCCTTCACCCACGTCTTCGCCTGGATCGCGGTGACGATCCTCGGCCGGTACCCCCAGTGGCTCTACGACTTCAACTCCGGCGTCGTCCGCTACCTGGTCCGCACCGGCGCCTGGTTCTACCTGCAGACGGACGAATGGCCGCCGTTCGGGCTCAAGGACGACCCTGACTACCCGATCCGGGTCGGGATCGCCCCGGCCCCGGCGAGCCAGAGCCGTCCGAAGGCCTTCTTCCGGCTGATCCTGGTGCTGCCGATCGCGATCGTCGTCAGCTACGGCTCGCGCGTCGTCCTCGGCGGCCTCGTCGTGATCGCCTGGCTGACCATCGTCTTCCGCGGCTACCTGCCCGAAGGCGTCAACGCGGCGCTGACCTACGTCAACAGCCTCGACGCGCGGGTCTTCGGCTACGCCGCGATCCTCACCGACGAGTACCCGCCCGTCGGGCTGGAGCGCGCCGGAGGCAGTGGAGCCGTGGCAACGTCCGCCCCACCCGCGCCCGAGGCCGCGTAGGGATGGGCGAGGCCGAGGGCAAGGTGACCCAGGGCGACGGCTATGCCGTCGCCCACCTCGACGACCTCGGCGAGGGCTGGGGCTTCCGCAAGGTCCGCAAGGAGATGGGGGTGACCGCCTTCGGCGTCAACGCGATCGTGATGCCGCCCGGCTACGAGTCCGGGCGGCACTACCACGAGGAACAGGAGGAGCTCTACTTCGTCCACCAGGGGCGGCTCGAGATCGACCTCGACGGGACCAAGCACGAGCTCGGCCCCGGCGGCTTCGCCCGGGTCGACGCCCGCGTCGTCCGCGGCCTCAAGAACCTCAGCGACTCCGAAGACGCGATCTACGTCTGCATCGGCGGCAAGGATGGCTACGTCGGCCGCGACGGAAAATTGCCCGAGGGCGAGACCGACCCCCGCGGGCGGATCAAGAACTAAGCAGGAGGCCTGAGACCTACTTGGTGTCTTTGAAGCCCTGGTCTATCCAGGGCATCAGGTCGCGGAGGTCGTGGCCGACGTCCTCGATCTGATGGTCGGCGCCTTCCTTGCGCATGCGGTCGAAGTTCTCGTTGCCGGCGCGGTTCTCGCCGATGAACTCGCGGGCGAAGTCGCCTGACTGGATCTCCGAGAGGATCTGCTTCATCGCCGCGCGGGACTCCTCGCCGATCACGCGTTTGCCGCGGGTCATGTCGCCGTACTCGGCCGTGTTGGAGATCGAGTGGCGCATGCCCTGGATGCCCTTTTCGTACATCAGGTCGGCGATCAGCTTCAGCTCGTGCAGGCACTCGAAGTAGGCGAGGCGCGGGTCGTAGCCGGCCTCGACCAGGGTCTCGTAGCCGGCGCGGACCAACTCCGAGGCGCCGCCGCAGAGAACCGCCTGCTCGCCGAAGAGGTCGGTCTCGCACTCGTCCTTGAAGGTCGTCTCGATGATCGCCGCGCGGCCGCCGCCGATCCCGGAGGCGTAGGCGAGGACGAGGTCGTGCGCTTCGCCGCTGGCGTCCTGGTGGACGGCCATCAGGCAGGGGACGCCGCTGCCTTCCTCGTACTGGCGGCGGACCAGGTGGCCCGGGCCCTTCGGCGCGACCATGCCGACGTCGACGCCGGGGGGCGGCTCGATCTCGCCGAAGTGGATCGCGAAGCCATGGGCGAAGAGCAGCAGGTTGCCGGGGGCGATCCCGTCGGAGATCTCCTCGCGCCAGACCTCGGCCTGCTTCTCGTCGGGCAGCAGGACCATCACCAGGTCGCCGCGGCTGGCCGCTTCGGCGATGTCGAGCACCTCGAGCCCGGCGCCTTCGGCCTTCTCGCGGCTGGAGGAGCCGGGACGGAGGCCGACGACCACATCGACGCCGGAGTCCTTGAGGTTGAGGGCGTGGGCGTGGCCCTGGGAGCCGTAGCCGAGGATGGCGACGGTCTTGCCGTCGAGCTTGCCCAGGTCAGCGTCTTTGTCGGAGAAGATGTCGTCGGTTCGCATGGGGCGGCAGGGTATCGAGTCGCCCTCAGCGGAGCGCTCTGCGCATCACCTTCCCCGAGGGGGTCCGCGGCAGCGCCGAGGCCAGCTCGACCCGCTTCGGGACTTTGAAGCCGGCCAGCGATTCGGCGCAGTGGCGGCGCAGGTCGTCGGGGGTCGCGTCGGCGTCGCTCTCGAGCACGACCACGGCGGTCACCGCCTGCTGCCACTCCGGGTCCTCCCTCCCCACCACCGCCGCCTCGGCGACCTGCGGGTGGCGGAGCAGCACCTCCTCGACCTCGGCGGGGACGACGTTCTCGCCGCCGCTGACGATCATGTCGTCGATCCGGTCCCTGACGTAGAGGAAGCCTTCCTCGTCGATGTGGCCGAGGTCGCCGGTGTGGAGCCAGCCGTCGGCGTCGGCGCTGCCGGGGGCGACCGTCGGCCCCTGGACGAGGATCTCGCCCTCCTGGATCCGCAGGTGGGTGGTCAGCAGGGGTCGCCCGGCCGAGCCGAGCTTGCGGCGGGCGTCGGCGGGGGCGAGCGTGGTGACCTGCGAGCAGGTCTCGGTGAGGCCGTAGGTCTGGACGACGGTGGCGCCCTTGGCGAGCGCCTCTTCCAGCGGCTCCTCCGGCACCGGCCCGCCGCCGACCAGGATCGCCCGCGGCCCCGACAGATCGACGCCGGCCTCGAGCAGCCGCGCCAGCATCGTCGCCACCAGCGAGACCTGGGTGATCCCGTCGCGCTCCAGCGCCGCCCCGACGCGGTCGACGTCGAAGCCGTCGTGGAGGACGGCGGTCGTCCCGTAGATGACCGAGCGCATGAAGATCCCGAGGCCGGCGATGTGGCTGAGCGGGACGCAGCAGAGCCAGCGGTCGGTCGGCTCGACGCCGATGTTGAAGCCCGAGCCGACGGCGTTCCAGAGGAAGTTGCCGAAGCTGAGGGCGACCGGCTTCGGGGCGCCGGTGCTGCCGCTGGTGAGTACGCGGCAGGCGATGTCGTCCATGTCGTGCTCGCCGAGCAGCGGCAGGTCGGCCTCGGTCTGGGTGAGGAGGCCGGGGTCGTCGAGGTCGATCATCGGTTCGACCTCCGCGACGACGCGGGCGTGCTCAGCCTCGGTGAGGCGCGGGCTGAGCGGCAGGAGCG
>DASUQZ010000268.1:0-2737 GCA_036280335.1 Solirubrobacterales bacterium | reverse complement strand
GCCTCGCCGCCGGGGACGAGGATCGAGAGGCAGCTCGGCAGGACCCGCAGCGAGACCGGCAGGTCGGTCAGGTGGTCGCCGTCGGCGTAGACCGGGAAGGGCCGGCTGGCGTCGATCGTCAGCCGGGAGGCGCGGAAGACGTCGACCTCCTCGCGGTCGAGGTGGGCTCCCTTGAAGACGTCTCCCAGGCCGCGCAGGAAGTGCAGCTTGCCGGCCTCGCCGATCGAGACCACGTCGAAGAGCCCGTCGTCGAGCTTCGCGTCGGGGGCGATGTACATGCCGCCGCCGTAGACGCTGTTGTTGGCGACGTCGACGAAGTAGCCGGTGATCCGTTTGCGCTCGCCGCCGTCGGCGATCGTGAAGCGGGCGGGGCGCCAGCCGACCAGGGTGCGGATCATCGAGTAGACGTAGACGAGGTTGCCGCGCAGGAAATGGGTCTCGTTGGCGAGCCGGTTGCATTCGGAGTCGAAGCCGACGCTGGCGATGCCGAGGAAGCGCTTGCCGTTGGCCTCGCCGACGTCGATCCGGCGGCTGTGGCCGGCGAGGACGACCTCGACCGCGGCCTCGGGCTCGTCGGGGATGCCGAGCGCCCGCGCGAGGTCGTTGCCGCGGCCGCTGGGAATCAGGCCGACGGGGGTCTCGGCGCCGGCCATCGCCCCGCCGACGGCGCCCATCAGCCCGTCGCCGCTGACCACGACCGGGACCTCGCCCGATTCGACGGCCCGCAGGGCGAGGTCGACCCCGTGCTCGAGGCTGCGCGTCCTCTCGACCCGGAAGACGACGCGGCGGGCGTCCAGCGCCGCCTCGATCCGCGGCAGCAGCTTCAGCGCCCGGCCGCTGGCGGAGGCGGGGTTGACGAGCAGGGTGAGCGGCATCCCGGCGATCTCCATTCGGCGCCCAGCCTAGAGCCCGACGCCGACCGGGCCGCCGCCGCGCAGGCGGGCGACAGCGAAGCTGCCGTCGCCGGCTGCTTCCTCCCAGATCGGCTCGAATCCCAGCCGCCCGGCCCGCCAGCGGTAGAGCCGGCCGCCGACGCCGGCGAGGGGACTCGAGCGGCGACTGGCGGCGAGGGCGAGGAAACCGCCGGGACGGAGGACGCGGGCGGCTTCGGCAGGGCTGGGGCGGGCGTCCAGCGCGACCAAGAGATCGAACTGGTCGGCCGGGAAGGGCAGTGAGCCGGGGGCTCCCTGCTTGAAGGCGACGCGGCCCTCGGGGTCGAGCCCGACGCGGGCGCCGGCACGCCTGACCGCGTCTCCGTCGCCGTCGATGCCGCGGACACGGGCGCTCGGGAACTCGCGGGCGAGGAAGAGCGTTCCCTCACCCTCGCCGCACTCGACCTCGAGGATCCGCTCGGGATCCCCGACGTGGAGGACAGCGGCGGCGAGCGGCGTGAGCGGGGGGGAGGGGAGCATTTCCTCAGGAACATTTACTAGGGTTCGCCGCCATGGAGCAGAAACCCGACCGCCGCTGGATCATCCTCGCCGTCTTCGCGGTGATCGCAGTCGGGATCGTGGTGGCCATCCTGGTCGGCCAGGGCGGGAGCTCGGACGATGACGGCACGAGCGCCGACACCACCACGGCCAGCAGCGATGGCTGCAAGAAGGTGGAAGCGCCGGAACCGAAGACCGTCAGCTTCAAGGCCCCGGGCCAGGTGCTGAAGAAGGGCGAGGAAGCGACCGCCGTCGTCAAGACGAGCTGCGGCACCTTCGAGATCGCCCTCGACACCGAGCGGGCGCCGAAGACGACCAACTCCTTCGCCTTCCTCGCCGAAGAAGGGTTCTACGACGACCTCACCTTCCACCGCATCGCCCCGGGCTTCGTGATCCAGGGTGGGGACCCGGAAGGGACCGGGACCGGTGGTCCCGGCTACAGCGTCGACGAGGAACCGCCGCCGAACCTCGCCTACACCAAAGGGGTCGTCGCGATGGCGAAGAGCTCGGCCGACCCGCCCGGCCGCTCCGGCAGCCAGTTCTACGTCGTCACCGCGCCGGACGCGGGGCTGCCGCCCGAATACGCGCTCGTCGGCAAGGTCAGCGAGGGCTACGACGTGGTCGAAAAGATCGAGGCCCTGGGGACGCCGGAAGAAACCCCGAAACAGACCGTCCTGATCGAAGAAATGACGATCGAAAGGGGCTAGGCGGCGCTAACCTGGCTACATGGCCAAGCTCGACGTCGGCGACAAAGCCCCTGATTTCGAGCTGCCCGGGACGGGCGAGAAGACCTACCGGCTCTCCGACTACCGCGGCCGCAACCTGATCCTCGCCTTCTACCCGGGCGACGCGACCACGGTCTGCACGAAGCAGTTCTGCAACTACCGCGACGAAGGCGACCGCCTCGACGAGCTCGACGCCGAGGTGCTCGGGATCTCGCCGCAATCGGTCGACTCCCACGAGCACTGGGTGAAAGAGCAGGAACTGAACGTGCCGCTGCTCGCCGACGAGGACCTGGCGGTGGCGAAGCGCTACGGCGTCACCGGCTGGATCGGGCCGCTGGCGAAGCTGACCGAGCTGAAGGACGCGCCCGGCGGCCGTTACGTGCAGCGGGCGATCTTCGTGATCGACGGCGACGGGGTGATCCGGCACAAGACGGTCTCGCGGACCGGCAGCTCCTTCGAGTCGGTCGGGGACCTCGAGCGCGCGGTCGCGGCGCTCGGCTGATGCCGCTGGAAGAGCGGGCGTTCGAGGTCGGGACGGCGCCGCGGTTGGCGGGCGAAGAGGTGGGGGAGGGACCACCGGTT
>DASUQZ010000267.1:0-3454 GCA_036280335.1 Solirubrobacterales bacterium | reverse complement strand
ATCTTCTTCTCGTCGCGCCGGATCGGGCCTGTCCGTGCCTACGTGGGAGAATCGAGTTTGTGCGGACGCTCGTCTTCATCCCTGCCTGGAACGAGGAGGCCTCGGTCGCCACGGTGATCGCCGACGTGCGCAAGAACCTGCCCGAGGCGGACATCCTCGTCGTCGACGACGGCTCCACCGACGCGACGGCGGAGCGGGCCCGCGAAGCCGGCGCCCTGGTCGCCTCGCTGCCCTTCAACCAGGGTCTCGGCGCCGCCCTGCAGACCGGCTACCTCTACGCGCTGCGCAACGGCTACGACGCCTGCGCCCACCTCGACGCCGACGGCCAGCACCCGCCCGAGGAGGTGGCGCGGCTGCTGGCGGAGATCACCGCCGACCGCGCCGACCTGGTGATCGGCTCGCGCTACCACGCCGGCGCGGTGGCGGGCAGCGGCGACTACAAGGCGAGCTTCTCGCGGCGGATCGGGATCAGCGTCTTCCGCTTCTTCCTCACCCTGGCCACCCGCCAGCGCTTCACCGACACGACCAGCGGCATGCGCGCCGCCAACCGCCGGGTGATGGCGCTGTTCAGCAAGCACTACTCGCCGGACTTCGCCGAGATCGAGTCGCTGCAGCTGGCGGTGCGGCAGGGGCTGCGGGTGGAGGAGCTGCCGGTGCGGATGCTCGAGCGGACCGGCGGCACCTCCTTCCTGACCCCACTGCGGTCGGCCTTCTTCATCTTCAAGGGGCTCGTCGTCCTCCTCGTCGGCCAGTTCCGGCCCCGGCACGTGGAGGCGGAGCGATGAACGCCCTGGTGCTGGCGGCGAGCGGGGAAGCCGGCCAGGTCCACCTCACCCCGCAGACCCGGATCGTCGCCGCGGTGATCGCGGTCTTCTTCATGCTGCTGATCCTCGACCTGATCCGCCGCGACCGCCTGCAGGAGCGCTACAGCGTGATCTGGTTCGTCGCCGGACTGGGGATGCTCGCCGGCGCCGCCTTCCCCGGTCTGCTCGAGCTGGTCGCCGAGGCGATGGGCGTCCGCAACACCAACGTCGCCCTCTTCTCGATCGTCCTGCTGCTGCTGCTCGGCCTGGCGCTCAACTTCAGCGTGATCATGTCCCGGCAGGCGGCGCAGATCACGCGGCTCGCCCAGGAGCGGGCGATCGAGAAGGCGCTCGCCGAACAGAAAGCCGAGGCGCGGAACGGCGCCGGCTCAGCGGGCGAGCAGGCTCTCGAGCCGGAAGAAAAGCGCCTCGAGGGCTAGCTCCTCCGAGACGTTCAAATCGAGGCCGCGGCGGGTCTCCTGGACCAGCTCGGCGCCGCGGCGGGCGCGGGCGGCGTCGAGGCCGCCTGCCTGCGCGCGCAGCTGATCGAGGCGGTCCCGGTTGAAGGCGACCTCCTCGGCTCCGGAGGCGACGGCGGCGAGGTCGCGCAGCCAGGCGGCGCAGAGCTCGAAGCCGAGCTCGAGGATCTCGGTGCGGCGGCGGCGGCCGGCGCGTTTGGCGGCGTCCGCGATGTCCCTGGCGCTGCGTTTGATCCCCGCCTGCGTGTCCTCCTCCAGCGCATCCCGGGCGGCCGCTTCGGTGTCGGCGCCGGCCTCCTGGGCGCGATCGAGCAGCGCTTTCCAGGGGGCGCTCGCGCACCTGCCCTCGACGGCGGCGGTCACGCAGCGCTCGGCGTCGGCGCGCAGCGCCCGGCCCTCCTCGGAGAGCAGCAGCCGCGCCCGCTCGAGGTCGCCGGCGGCGAGCCGGGCCGCGGCGGCAACCTCGTCGCCCGCCTCCCCCAGCTCGGCTTCCAGCACCTCGGCCGGCAGCGGCGCGAAGTCGACCGTTTGGCAGCGGGAGGAGACGGTCTCCAGCAACCCCTCCTGGTCGGAGCTGAGCAGGACCAGGTGGACGAACTCGGGCGGCTCCTCGAGCGTCTTCAGCAGCGCGTTCTGGCTCTCGTCCCGCATCGCCTCGGCCGCCTCGACGACGAAGACGCGCTTGCCGCCTTCGAAGGGGCGGTAGGCGGCGGCGCGGATCACCCGCTCCCGCACCTCCTCGACCATGTGCTGGGCCCCGGCCGGGGTCAGCCAGACGAGGTCCGGATGCGGAGAGGGGTCGAGCAGCGCCCGCCGCCGCGCGTCCTCGGGGTCGGGAGAGGCGGCGGCGATCACCTCCGCCGCGAAGGCGCGCGCCGCGGCGCGCTTGCCGGAGCCCCGCGGGCCGCGGAAGAGGTAGGCGTGGGAGGGCTCCCCCGCCAGCGCGGCGCTCAGCGCCACCCGCGCCCGCGCCTGGTGCTCGGTCGCCGCGGCCAGCGCTTCGGACTTCGGCCCCACCGTGGTGTGGTCAATCTCGGCTGCGCTCACGCACCGCCTCCATCACCCGCCGGTGGACCTCCTCGACGCTGCCCGTCGCGTCGATGACGACGACGCGGTCGCTGGCGATGATCGCGATCTCCGCGTAAGCCTCGGCCACCGCCTGCTGCAGGGCCAGCCCCTCGCGCTCGAAGCGGTCGTCGCTCTCGGCGCGCGCGAGGCCGGCCTCGGGGTCGATCCGCAGCAGCAGCGTCAGGTCGGGCCAGAGGCCGTCGGTGGCGGTCTCGCAGAGGCCGATCACCTCGCCGACGCCCAGACCGCGCGCGACGCCCTGGTAGGCGACGCTCGAGTCCGAGAAGCGGTCGGCGACCACGTACCTGCCCGCCTCCAGGGCCGGCCGGATCACCCGCTCGGTGAGGTCGGCGCGGGCGGCGAGGAAGAGCATCAGCTCGGCCAGCGGCTCCAGCTCGACCCCCGGGTCGGCCAGCAGCTCGCGGATCCGCTCCGCCGCCCCGGTCCCCCCAGGCTCGCGGATCGCGACGGTGTCCCCGCCGAGCGCCTCGACGAGCAGGCGCGCCTGCGTGCTCTTGCCTGACCCGTCAACCCCCTCGAGGGAGATAAACATCAAATGACGGCCCCAGATCGCCGCCATGCGGCGTCCTCGGTCGCCCAAATAGCGCTGCTATTCGGGCTCCCTGCGTCCTTGCCTGGCGACGCCTGGGTCACGTCATTTGGTGGCCGCTTTGGCCCGTTTCCGCTTCCGCGTCGCCGTGTCGGATTTCTTCGGCATCGGCTTCTCTTCCATCTCAGCTTTCGCTTTTTTCGCGGCTTCGCGCTCGGCCCGGCGTTTCTTCATCTCCTGCATCGACTCGCAGTCGTCGTTGAGGCAGAGGTTCCAGGGGCGGCCGCGGAACGGCTGCACTTTGAGGCGCGGCGTGCGGTCGCAGATCGAGCAGCGCTCCTCGAGCCGGAAGACGTCGCCGCGCTGCGGCAGCGGGAAGGTCTGGTCGCACGAGCCCTCGCCGCCCTCGGCGTTCCAGCCGGTGCAGCCGACGAACCGTTTGCCCGATTTTTTCGCGCGGATGATCCGCAGCATGTTCGGCGAGCCGTCCTCCTTGGTGCGGCCGGCTTCTTCGCAGACCTTGCAGGGGCCGAGGATGCGGTCCTCGTCCATCC
>DASUQZ010000266.1:0-6139 GCA_036280335.1 Solirubrobacterales bacterium | reverse complement strand
AGCGGCCCACCCACTCGTCGTGCCGTCCCTCGTTCTCGGGCTTTTCGAACGGGCCGAGGAAGGTGTCCTCGTAGCTGTGGATCAGCAGGTCCTTCCGCGTCAGCCGGCCCTCCCGCTCGGCCTCGATGTCGAAGCCCTCGTAGAGGGCGCGCCAGCCGGGCAGCTCCGGCGTCCGCGGCCGGGTCGACCAGAACGGGTTGGAGCCGGGCTCGGCGCAGTTGAGGAAGCAGGTGCGGCCGGGCGCCTGCGCGAGGATCCAGTTGACGATCGCGTGGTTGCCGCTGCGGGACATCCCGACGACGCGGATCTCGGTCTCGTTCACATGGGCGGGCGGCATTCCCAGATTCCTACCCGACCGGCCCTCCAGGGAAAGCAGCAGCCACACGAACCTGCGTTTCGCCCCGGCTTCAGTCGGCGAGCCAGCGGAAGTAGACGCCGTAGCGCAGCGAGCCCGAGCGGTTGATCCCGCCGGAGTGCGGCAGGTCCGGGCTCATCATGATCGCGTCGCCGGGATTGGCTTCGACCGGCTCCGGCCCGTCCGCCGTCTCGACCAGCAGGCCGCCGTTGTCGCCCCGCCAGGGGCTGAGCGGCACGCCGACGATCCGCAGGTAGGTCCGCCCTTCCGCCCAGGCCGGCTCCTGGTCGAGGTGGAAGGTGATCTCCGGCTCCGGCCCCACGTGCGGGAACTGCAGGAGGATCTGGGGGTCGCAGATCCGCCCCGTGCGCCACTCCTCCGGCAGCGACTCGCTCAGCGCGAAGATCTCGCGGCGCTCCTTCAGGTGCGGGAACCAGTGCGTCCCCCACAGCCACTCGCCCAGCTCCTCGGCCGAGGCGCCCCGCTCCAGCAGGTCGAGGTGCAGCAGCCGCAGCGCGTCGTCGATCTTCTCCTGCGGGACGACGCCGCGCGCGACCTCGTAGGAACCGCTGACCGGCTGGGATGGCACGCGCGCATCCTATGCGGGTCAGCGGCGCGCCTTGTACTCCATCTGCTTCCAGAACTCGCGCAGCCTGCGCTTGCTGATGTTCCGCTGCCAGGCGGGCGCGCGCTTCGCCGCCCGCTGCTGCCCCTTGCAGAAGCTGCGGCCGAGACCGCGGTGCTCGTTCGGCTCGTCCGGGGAGGCCGCCCGGTAGGGGCAGAAGCCCCAGCCGCACTCGTGCGGGCAGCCGGCGCCGAGGACCTCGTAGCGGTTCGGGCTCTTGCTGAAGCAGTGGGGCAGCTCCTCCATGTGGCCGAAGTTGACGTGGCGGTCCGGCGGGCTCCCCTCCTTCAGGGCGACGAGGACCGCGACGTCGCCGACCAGCTGCGCGGTGCGGCGGCCGAGGGCCGTCGGCAGCCGCCCCCCGCCCTCCACTTCGTCGTTCCAGATGTAGGCGCTCCACCTCTCTTTGCCGATCTGGGCGCGATGGACCGCCTTCCGCGCCAGCTTCGCCGCCTGCCGCACGAACGGGTGCTTCTCGCGGGAGAGATGGAGGCGGCGCGCGGTGACGTCGAGCGTGTCTTCGGCCTGCGTCCCGGCGACCGCGTACAGCGCCAGCGCCTGGTGGAGGAGCATCCGCGCGTACCAGGATTCCGCACGGGGCAGCGCCACGTCGGCGACCAGCCGGCGGTTGCCCACCACCCAGCCGGGGCCGGTGAAGCCCCGGGCGGGATCGACGGCGTGACGCCAGGCGTCCGCCTTGAAGCCCTGCGCAAGCGACTCCTCCAGCTCGTGGTGGGTGCCCTCGTAGGCGAGGGTGGTGAAGCTCTCCAGCTGAGCGCGGGCGCATTTGAGGCAGTCCTCCGGCGATTCCGACCGCGGCCCGCCCCAGCTCTCGGCGGTGCCGAGCTGGTCCTCGTCCGGCTCCCAGCCCGGGTCGCTCCCGGCGCCCCCCTCGACGTGCAGCTCCTCGCTGAGGCCGCTGACGATCGGCGGCAGCACCCAGCCGAGCGTGGTGAAGGCCCGCGTCGTCTCCGAGTACTCCGCCCCGGAACCGCCGTCGAGGCTGACGTTCTGGATGCTCCGGCCCTCCGCGGCGCGGGCGCCCGCCTGCAGGATGCGCTCCTCGATCGCCTCTCCCAGCGCCGGGTAGGCGAGGCAGGCATGGCGCTCCAACTCGTGGCCGGCGGCGCAGCGGACGTCGTAGTCCTGGTCGGTGGTGAAGTGCTCCCAGATCAGGAGCCAGGAGCTCCTGCGCCCGAGCAGCGAGATCGCCTTCAGCGCGTCCAGCTTGGTCCAGCGGGTCCCGCCCTCGTTCCTGCGGATCTTCGCCAGCACCGTCTCCGCCAGCTCCTCGTGCCGGGAGTTGCGCTCGCGGGTCCGGATCAGGCCGATGATGTTGGCGGCGGTCGTCAGCTTGATCAGGTCGTCGTCGTAGTCGTAGCGGTCGCCGGGGTCGGAGGAGACCGACGGGTCGAGCTGCTTCGGCAGGTCGGCCTCGGGATTCTCGGCGGCCTCGCCGACCGCCACCCCGGCAGCCCGCACCTCGGCTCCCCCCGCGGGATCGCGGTCGACGGCCACCAGCAGCGCGAAGGAGAGCGGGGCGCGGCTGCGGTCCTCGACTTCCTCCACCAGCAGCTCGGCGATCTTCTCGCCCAGGCCCTGCCAGCCCGCGCGGCGGTCGGCCCTGTCGTTGAGCGAGCTCTCGTCCGCGTGGATCGCCGCGAAGACGAGCGCCAGGTGCGCGGTCAGCTTCTCGGGGTGGTGGGAGTCCATGAGGATCTCCACCCACTCCTCGAAGCTCTCGATCCGCGGCTCGGACCCGTTGCCGCCACGGCCGCGGATCGCCCCTTCCTTTTCCAGCCGCCCGAGCTCCGCCAGCTGCCGGCCGGCGAGGTACGCCTGCATGATGCGGTGCCGGAACTGCGGTGCCCCCTGCCAGTCGCGGTCCAGGACCCGCAGCCGTTCCCCGGTGTCGATCGCCTCGTGCTGGGAGACGTCCTGCCGGCGCCTGACCACTTTCGAGTCCATCCTCTGGGTGACGAAGTGCCGGCGGTCGTCGCTGCTGATGAAGTCGACCAGGCCGGTCCGCTTCGGCCGCCCCTCGCGGGTCGCCTTCGGCTGGTCGCCGTGCTGGGCCTCGGCCCGGGCCTCGAGCCCGCTGGCGCCGAGCATCCCCAGCGCCGCCCCCTCCAGCGCCCGCATGCTGCGTTCGCGGTCGGGCTGGTCGATGCCCTGCCTGGGGCGCACCCGGCCGTCGACGATCCGCTCGTAGAGGCGACTGAGCAGCAGGTACCTGACCCAGTGGAGGGTCCACTCCCGCCGTTTGGCCGACATCCGGTGCCAGCGGCCGGGACGGTTCTCCTGGGCCCACCGCCCGGGGTCGTCGGGAAGGTCGGGACAGGCTCCGGCGGCGTTCATCTCGGCCAGCGCTTCCAGGTAGAGGGGCGATTCGGTGAGGCGGCCGGCGCTCACCCAGCGCACGATCCGGCCGCGCGAGGGCTGGGTCGGGGCGGTCGTGCCCGGTTCGGTCAGCGTCGGCCGTTCGACGAGCTCGACCGCGGTCTCGAAGCCCAGCTCCTCCATGGTCACCGCCGAGGCGGTGATCCCGACCGGGACGCCGGCCGGCCGGGCGGTGACGATCGCCGTCTGCCCTTCGTCGGCGAGGTCCTCGAGCAGGCGCCGGATCGCGAAGCCCGGCTCGCCGTCGAAGCTGATCTGGTCGAGGTCGTCGACCAGGATCGCGACGCGCTTGCGGGCGCACAGCCAGTTCCAGAGGATTTCCGAGTCGGCGGCGGTCCTCACCAGCGGTCGAACCTGCTCTTCGAAGCGTTCCCGGGCTTTGGCGAAGAGCGAGCGAGGGGCCTTCTCGCCGCGCATCTCCAGCAGGACCGGCATCAGCCCGATCTTCGTCAGCACCCTCGCCAGGTCCAGCAGCGCGGTCGTCTTCCCCGCCCCGGGGACGCCCATCACGATCTGGACGTCCCGTTCGCGGGAGATCGCGCCGGGCAGCACTTCCGCGTAGAGCTCGTCCCGGGGCACCGTGTCGACGGGCGGCTCGAGCTCGAGGACCTTCGAGCTGCGCTCGGAGAGGGTCGGCTGCCGCAGGAGCTCGGGGGGCAGGGCGACCACGGCCGCCCCGAAGACCCACCGGGAGAGCCACTGGACCATGTCGGGCAGGGCGGCCCCCTCCCCGGTGCTCACGTTCAGGATTCCCCCGACCAGGTCGGTCAGCCCCTCCCGGAACGGCTCGACGAAGACGACCAGGCCCGAGGCAGCGGCGAGCGCCATCCAGCCCACGGTCCAGATCGACAGCGTCTGCAGCGGCCGCAGGAGCTTGGCCCGGCTCCACCATCGCCCCGGCACCTTGTCGGGGTCCTTGACCCGTCGCCCCAGCGTCGCGACCACTTCCCAGACCCAGATCAGCCCGAGCAGGTACCGCCTGCCCAGCCGGCGCCAGCCCGGGGACGAGACGAAGTCCGTTTCCCCCTGCGAGCTTCGCTGCGCCTCGGCAACCGCGGCGATGTACCGGCGCGCCTCCTCTTCCTTGCCGGGCGCCATCTCCTCGGCGCCGCCTCCGGATTTCAGGGCCGTCTTTGCACTGGCCATGCTCTCGCCTCCGCTGTTCGCTCCACTCGGTCCATTCGAAGCTAGGCGGCAGGCCGAGCCCCTCCATCCGTATAGAACCGCTCATTCTGTTTCGGTACCGATGGAGTACGGAAGGCCCTGGTCACGGTTGCGTACCGGTGAGATACTCGACCGGTGCGCGCACACGGGTGCATCGACTCCGCGGGCGGCCTCGGTGCCGACGCTCACGCCTGCTGGGCCTTCGACGAGACCCACGAGTTCGTCGACGCCTCGCTCGAATACCTGAGCGACGGGCTGCGGACAGGGCAGCGGCTGGCGTACGTGGGCAGCGAACCGGTCGCCGAGCAGCGCGAGCGGCTCGCCCCGCTCGGCGACGTCGGGGCGATGATCGACAAGGGGGCGCTGCAGCTCTTCGCGCTGTCGGACCTCTACGAGGTCGGGGAGCCGATCGACCCCCAGGCCCAGATCGCCGTCTACACAGCCGCCGGCGAAGGCGCCCTCGCCGACGGCTACACCGGCCTCCGCGTCGCCGCCCAAGTGACCGAGCTGGGGGCGGAACCGCACACCCGCGAGGCCCTGGTCCGCTGGGAGAGCCTCGCCGACCGCTTCTTCTCGACCCGGCCGCTCTCGGCGCTCTGCGGCTACCGGCGCCCGGCCCTCCCCGAACCGCTGGTCGCCGACCTGGCCGCGATCCACCCGGCCACCAACCTCCCGCCCGAGGCCGTCCCCTTCCAGCTCTACTCGGAGACCGGCAACCTCGTCCTCTCGGGCGAAGTCGACCTCTTCTCCGCGGAGGACCTCGACCGCGTGCTCGAGCTGACCTGCCACCCGGGCGACCGGATCGAACTCGACCTCGGCGAGCTCGACTTCATCGACCACCATGGCCTCGAGGTCCTCGCCGGCCACATCCGGCGCCTCGCCGCCGACGGCGAGTGCGCCGTCCACAACCCGCCCCCGGTCGTCGAGCGCCTCCGCGAGCTCCTCGGGCTGGAGCTGTGACCTAGCCCCGCGTCCCCCCGCCGCTGCCGTCCGGCGACCAGCCGGGGCCGCGGAAGAGGTAGCCCAACCGCTCGCGCCAGCTCTTCGCCCCCCGCACGTCGCGGGCGATCGCGGCGAACTCGTGGAAGGCGACCTTGGCGGGGCGGAAGGTGTGGATGTTCTTCGTGAGGCCGTAGCGGACGCGCTCGGTCTCCCCCTGGAAGGTGCCGAAGAGGCGGTCCCAGACGATCAGGATGCCGCCGTAGTTGCGGTCGAGGTAGACCTCGTTGGCGCCGTGGTGGACGCGGTGGTGCGAGGGCGTGTTGAGGACGAACTCGAGCGGGGCGGGCAGCCGCTTCACCCGCTCGGTGTGGATCCAGAACTGGTAGATGAGGCTGATCGCCTGTTGGGTGAGGATCATCCACGGCGCGAAGCCGAGCAGGGCGAGCGGCGCGTAGAACGGCAGGGCGGTCATCGGCGTCCAGGTCTGGCGCAGCGCCGTCGCGTAGGTGTAGCGCTGGCTCGAGTGGTGGGTGACGTGGGCCGCCCACAGCACGCGCACCTCGTGGTGCAGCCGGTGGAACCAGTAGTACGCGAAGTCCACCGCGACGAGCGCAGCGACGAAGGCCCAGGGGCCGTCGCCGAGCGCGAAGGGC